>CAZGKY010000009.1:0-30831 GCA_964525625.1 uncultured Atribacterota bacterium
TCAGTCGTGTGCTCTTCCGATCTAAATTTATTGAACAAAACTTAGTAGTAATTTTGTTGACAATTATGGTCAGCAATGTAGCAGTAGGTGTTTTTTTTCGTTATGTGTTAAATAATTCTTTACCATGGACTGAAGAGCTGGCAAGATATTTAATGGTCTGGTTTGCTTTTATTGGCATGGCTATAGCTTTTCGGGAAGAGGAGCATGTTAATGTGAGTTCTATTGTCAACCTTTTCCCTATATATATTCGTAATTTAATTAAAATTATTGCCTATTCTCTGGTCTTGTTTTTTTTAATAACACTGTTTTCTCAATCATTAAATATATTGAAGGTTGTAAAAATTCAAACCTCTCCTTCTATGAGAATCCCAATGTTCTATCCCTATCTATCAGTCACTATTGGTTCTTTATTAATGGCAATTGAAGTAATGCGTTTGATTAGCTCTAGTGTTGCAGGATTAATAAAAAAGTAGTCAGGTTCTAGTTAGTTTTTAATATATATGAAATTAGAACGAATAATTATTATCGAACATTAGGAGATGATAATGAATATTGGAATCATAGCATTTATTGTTTGTCTAGCTATGGGAATTCCTATTGCTTTTTGTCTAGGATTAGCAAGTATATTTGTATTA
This sequence comes from uncultured Atribacterota bacterium, assembly GCA_964525625.1. Taxonomy (GTDB): domain Bacteria; phylum Atribacterota; class Phoenicimicrobiia; order Phoenicimicrobiales; family Stramentimicrobiaceae; genus Stramentimicrobium. The sequence continues at coordinate 636 of CAZGKY010000009.1, forward strand.
TATGCTAAGAATATACCTCTTTTAGTTATTGCTCAGAGGATGTTTACTGGTATTGATGTATTTCCGTTTATGGCTATTCCTTTCTTCATTCTAGCTGGTGAATTAATGAATAAATCAGGCATAACTTCAAAATTAGTTAAGTTTTCAGACCTTTTTGTGGGACATATTAGAGGTGGTTTATCCCATATCAATATTGTTGCTAGTATGTTCTTTGCTGGCATTACCGGTTCAGCGGTGGCTGATACCTCAGCTATTGGTTCAATGTTAATTCCGGCAATGGAAGAAAAAGGCTTTGACTTGGATTTTAGTGCAGCAGTTACCGCTTCCTCTTCAGTGATCGGACCGATTATCCCGCCCAGTATACCTATGGTTATCTTTGCTTTGCTTTCCGGTCAATCCGTTGCGGCCTTATTTGTGGCAGGGATGTTACCAGGGATATTGTTAGGTTTATCGTTATTAGTGGTATCCTATATCTATTCGGTGAAAAGAAATTACCCGAAAAGAGAGGAGAAAATAAGTTTTAGAGATTTTATCAAATCTTGTATTAGCGCCATTATCCCATTATTAATGCCGGTAATTATTTTAGGAGGAATTTTAATTGGAGTATTTACTGCTACAGAGGCATCTTGTATTGCGGTGGTATATTCCTTAGTTATAGGATTTTTAGTATATCACAATCTTACTTTAAAAGAATTAGCTAATTGCTTCCTGGAAACCGCTAAAACCACCGGGGTAGTTTTTTTAGTAATAGCCTGTGCTAATATCTTTAACTGGCTTTTATCTGTGGAACAAGTCCCTCAATTGATGGCAAGTATTTTTAAAGAGTATATTTCTAGTCCTAGAGTCTTTCTTTTAGTTTTAAATCTCATGCTTTTGTTTTTAGGCACCTTTATGGAAGGAACTGCCGCTATGATTATTACTGTTCCGTTATTTTTACCTATTGCTATATCCTATGGCATACATCCAATTATGTTTGGAGCGATTGTGGTATTGAATTTGATGATAGGATTAATTACCCCCCCCGTTGGCTTGTGTTTATATGTAGCCTGTGGAATTGCTAAGATTTCTTTAGAAACAATATCAAGGGCAATAATGCCCTTTCTTATTGCTGAAATTGTAACCCTTTTTATGATAACCTATATACCCTTTTTAACTTTATGGTTACCCAAATTATTAGGTTATATTAAATAACTATTAAAAAAACTACTATTTTTAAAATTATTTTTGGAGGCATATTAATATGAAGGCATTAGTGAAGTACAGTGCAGAATCCAATGTTTATGAGGTTAGAGAAGTAGAGGTGCCCAAAGTTGGCCCAGGAGATGTTTTGGTACAGATTAAGGCGACAGCTATTTGTGGTACCGACATTTCTCTTCTGGAGAATAAATATAAGGGAAGGAAATCAGTTCCTATACCTATCATTCCAGGTCATGAAGGGGTAGGAATTATAGCTGATATTGGTAAGGGAGTAAAAGATTTGCAAATAGGTGATAGAGTGGCTTTTGAAGCTCTAAAGGGTTGTGGCCAATGTCTAGATTGCAAATTAGGAAATAAAAATATGTGCCAGTACTGGGAACATTTAGGCCTTACCCAGGATGGTACCTTTGCTGAGTATGTCTTGGTTCCCAGTGAATTAATACACAAACTACCTGACCATATCTCCTTTAAAAATGCTTCTTGTCTGGAACCTATGGGATTAACAGTTAGGTCTTTAGCCAATGTTAAGCCTGTACTGGGTGAGACCGCAGCTATTATCGGACCTGGTAAAATAGGGCTTTTTCATTTACAGGCACTAAAGGCATCTGGAGTTACGGAGGTATATGTTATTGGATTGGATCGAGACCAAAAGAGATTTGAAATTGCCAAAAGATTAGGAGCCAGTGCTATTATTAATGCAGATAAGGAAGATCCTTTGAAGAAGGTTATGAATTTAAGCAGAGGAAGAGGAGTAGATATTGTTATTGAGACTGCCTATTCTCCACAATGTTTTTCTCTGGCTATAGAATTAGCTGCTCCTAAAGCCCGTGTTTCTACCTTCGGTCTTTACTTGGAAGCTACTATTGCTCCTATTCAGATAATACGAAAAGGATTAACTATTTTTGGTGATGTTGCACTTCTTACCAAACACTTTTTAAGAGCAATTCGCTGGGTAGAAATAGGCAAGGTTTTAGCTGAGCCAGTGATTACCCGAAGCTTTCCTTTAGAACAAGCAGAGGAAGCAATCAGAGTTTTTAGAGAAGGAAATGAAGGAGCTATTATTTTAGAAAACTAAAGGAGATTTTTATGTGCCATCTAAATATAACTTATTCAAAGATTTTATATTTGGTAGATTACTATAAATTATTTTTCGCTTAGCTGTATTGATAATAAATTTTTTTAAATTTTTTTGATATAAAATTGATATATCATATTTATAAAACAAAATATATTCTAATTTTTAGGTTAAAACAATTATGTTGGTTAATAATTTGTAAATTCTTCGTATTACTAAATAAAGTAGATAGATCAGGATAAAGCATATAAAGAGATAGGAGGTGAATTATAAAAAAAGACTATTACTATAAATTTATTAAATAGAAACAGGGAAGGAGGTGGACTATAGGAAAAAGGATTTTATATTGTAAGACATTTAAAAAAAATTACTTTTTTGAGTAAGGATAATCTGGTTAAAAATAAATTAGAAAGGAAAGTAGTATAAAAATGAAATATTTTAAAACTATTTCAATTTTGTTTTTTATCTTGGTTATTTGGTTGATAGGAACAGTTTCACTGCTGGCTCAGGATTTTATCCCTATTTAGTTGGATGGTGCACGTGTTCCTGCTTATAACTACTGGCGTGCCAATAAACTTCCTTTGACTGGATATTTCGAGAAATCTTTTGAAATAGACGGACAGATCCGTACTGCCAAAATATACATTTCACCAAATGCCCCTATTCGCTCCTTCTTTACCGTGATTGCCGTCCCTGATGGCATTGATACTAACACATTCCTCCTAGAGAGCGGCTGGAAGGATATTGCAGATGCAAATGAGGAGTGCCTCTTTATACTGGAACCTGGCAAAAATCCCTGGGGGAATCCGGAGAAGGAGCAAGCCTATATAAATGCTGCAATTGACTTTTACAAGAATAATGATTACTTCTCGATTTTCGGCATCCATTACTTTGTAGGTTACAATGCTGGCGGTAGTGTCCTGGAAGCCTGGGCAGTTGCCCATCCACTACATGTTATCAGCCAGGTTTTGATTGAAAGCGAAAGTCTTAGTGATGACTATTATACCAAGTTCGCAATAAAATATTTTGATGGTAAATCTTCTGGGTATAAGCCCATTGAAATTCCCGAAGAGCTCCTGATTGCCTATAATGAAGTCCCTGTACCTACCTGGTACATTAATTCCAACCTATCTAAGGTGGCTAAAGGTATCGAATACTGGCAAAAAGCTAATGACTGTGTTGTAGCACCTGCTGTAAATTTAGATTATCTTTATGGGAGTCAGGTTTATGCCCAGTCAGAAGATTCTGATGCCTGGCAGACCGATTACACAGGACCCATATCCAAAGTTGCTACCCTGCAGAAGAGATTCAACATCTGGGATCCCCAGTTCACTCAAACCGTCTATAATTTTCTAACCGAATATACCCGCTATGATAATACCAGTGCTTATGGTAACCAACTGGCATTGAGGAAACCCTGGGGCGAAATTCATACCATGATGGTCAATGGCTATCTACGGGAATATATGATCTATGTACCAGAGTCAGCATACGAACTGTGGCCAGATGGTGCACCGGTCATGTTTGTCTGGGCCGGAAATAGTCAGACTGATAAGGTGTTCTGGGAAGCTACCATGTGGTGGAAGGTGGCAGATGATGAAGGCTTAATCTTGGTAATCCCTTGTGAACAATATAGTTCTAAATCAACTGTAGTCAGCCATGCAGATTCTGATATCTTCTATGAACAGCTATCTAAATTAATTAAGAAATACTATAAAGTAGATTCTACTAGATTTTATTCTACTGGGCAGTCTGCAGGAAGCTTTATTTCACAGGGTTTTGGTATTACAAATCCTGAATATTTTGCTGCAATTGCTTCTACTTCTGGATTGAGTAGTCCGAATGGTCAAGGACCTGGCGCTGTTGCTTCTGAGAGGGCAACCTATTCTATGATGCCTACCTATGCCATTATTGGTGAAGGTGATATTGAATGGATGACTGGAACTTTATGGGATGATGAAGAGAATATGCTAGATCAATGGGCGGCCTACTATCTAGAAGCTAATGGCCTTAGTCTGGGTGATGGCTCCAATGTTGAGATAGATGGCAGATATACTACCTGGACCTGGGAAAACGAGCAGGGTATTCCGTTAGTCAAACATACAGTAACTGCTTATCGTGCCCACAACAATATCATGGCTGAAATGCCCATGTTGTGGGATTTTGCCAAACACTACAGTCGAGAGATAACCGAAGATGGCACTGTAGTTCGTTATTACAGCCCATCAGGATTTAAAGAGGATGACAAAATAGAAATTAAAAATAAATAAATATTTACCAATTTTTTCTATCCCTCTTGGTGCAATATAGCACCAGAGGGAGTTGATCTTTATTACCACCGATCGATAGATAATAGATAACTGAAAAATTTTCTTAAAAAACCAAACTTAGTTGAGAGTAAAACCATTAAATAAAATAATTATAAGAGAGAGGTTGATTAAAATATGAAGAAAATTTTAAAATCTTTAAGTTTTATCTTGTTAATACTGCTCGTTATATCAGTATCTGCTTTTACCAAAACTACTGCTAGAGGAGATGAGATTACAAAGGCTGAAGCAGTAGCTAAAGTTGTTGATTTTTTTGCTTGGCCGCATCTGTCTGAATATAATGATATTTGGCATCCAGGAATGCCACAATTTAATGATGTTTCTACTTCAGATTTATATGGTAAACAGATAGAGTGTGCTTATGAAGAAGGTTTGATTGAACCTGATGAAAATGGTAATTTTAATCCAAATAGTCCAATTACCCGAGAAGAAGTAGCAGTAATCTTTGGAAAAGCTTTCGCGATTCCTTTTACTGAGAAAGCAGTAATATTTTCTGATAATGCTACCATAAATCCCGCAGCTAGACCCTATGTAAATACATTAGCAGATTTAGGATACCTTTCAGCTAAAGTGGGTTCTTTATTTATGCCCAAGGACACTGTGACTCGAAGTGAGTTTAATGATCTGTTTACAAAAATTACTACTACTTTAGTTGCTCCTGTTCAAGCATTACCAAAGGATTATTATGTATCTCCAAGACGATATATAAAATTGTATTGTCCTACACCAGGAGCTACTATTTACTTTACTAAAGATGGCTCTGAACCTACTACGGAAAGTGAAATATATACTGTAGAAACTAAAGGTCATATAATGGAAATGATTGGCACAAGAGGAGGTGGACCAACTGAAGGTGTTGCTCCTGAAAGAGATGTTGTATACAAAGCATTTGCGACCAAAGAAGGAATGGTTTCCAGTCCTATTAAGACTTATACTTGGCATCTTTATCGGCCTTTGATAGATGATTTTCAGCATGATCTTCTTTTTAAAGCAACCGAAACTAGTCCTACTATATACAGAATATATAATGACTCAGATACTGTACGTCCAATGGTATGGTATATAGAAGGACCTGAAAGAGGAATCGTTTTTGATGCAGGACAAACTCCAGCTGATAAGAAGGATTTAAAAGAATATATTGATCACATAGCCACTAAGCCTTATATATGTATAATAGGGCATGAACACGGAGACCACGATGCTCAGGCAATAAACTTTTTGAAAGCAGGCATAGATGTATATTTAAACCAACGTGGATGGGCTTCCACTGCTTCTTCAGGTGGGCCATTCCCAGCTATCTTTGCTACACCAGAAATACAAGCTAAGGTTAAGAATATAGATGAGGGAATGCAATTTGATCTTGGCGGTGGAATTGTATTTGATGTATACGCTCTGCCTGGTCATGCTCATGGTAATATAGGACTGCATGATAAACAAAGCGGTTATGTATTTGGTTCTGATTTTTATGGCTGTACCAGGGCTGGCTCTGCAGATAATGTCGGGATCAGTGGTGTAAAACCTGATTTACTTCTTTCCTTTGTGCAACAAGTTCATTCGAAATATACAAACAATGGCGGAAAGATAACCAAAGTTTTTACTGGACATGACGAAAGCCCTCTCGAACCTTATTATTTGAAGATTTTTGAAGCTGCATTACAACAGGTTATTGATAATGGAGAGGCTGCTTGTACTCCCACGCTTAGAACTAATGATGCCCCGGGATCCAGGACAACTATGATTGGAGATATGTGGAAAGATGGTACTAACTGGACTTCTTTAAAACTACAGGGAATTATGGGTGATGATACAGAATTTTTAACTTCAAAACCAATCAACTATAATGGCCAAAGCGGATTCCTCAAATACTCTGTTCTCTCAAATATTGAGATTGAAGGTGGTACACTCGAAGGAGTTACAGTAGAATGGGCACCTCCGGGTCAACCTTTCAACTGGGCTGGTAAAGAAATAACTGTTCCTAATTCTATTCCGGATAGATTTGATCCCTGGACTTACGAGTATGTTATTAAAGTTCCTAAAGAAAATAACGAAATCACAATTATCCCGACTACTATGTCTACTCGGATTAAATCAATAAAAATAGACGGTAAAGAAGTAAAATATCAATCAAGAAATACAATATCAGTTCGTGAGGGAACAGTTATCAATATTGATATTATAGCACCTGATGGAGTAACTAGTAGTCATTATACTTTTACCATAAATGTAATTTAATTCTATGATTATATATGTAATATACGATTGTGGAATATAATAATAAAGAACAAACCTTTAGTCTCCAATGTTTTAATTCAAAGGAGATTAAAGGTTTGTTTATATTTTGATTGGCCAAAAGTAAATAATCTTGGTTAATTGTTTATTCGTATTCACAAAAATAGATGTTTTTTAATTATAATTTATTAGATATTGCTTGAAGTTTTTCTTAACACCGAATAGCAAATTAATTCTTAGTAAAAAAAATAAATATTAGGGGAGGTGGTTGATGTTGTAATATATTGATAAAATGTTTTGTTAATGTCTTAATATGAAGAAAATAATTAATATAAAGGAGAATATCAAAATGAAGAGATTGTTAATCTCAATTTGTATTTTTTTCTTATTTTTAGGAATAACTACAGTAAATGCAGAACCTGAATATGTCTTAAAATTAGCACATTCTAGTGCCATAAATGTATATGAAGCACATCAACATGCCCTTGCCATGACTTTCAAAAATCTCTTGGAAAGTGGAAGCGGTGGCAGAATAGAAGTGAGAGTGTTTGGTGCTGGCACGGTTGGTGGTGAGCGTGAGTATGTTGAAGCAGTACTTACCGGAAGTTTAGAAGCAGGATTAGCATCAGGTGTTGTGGGCAGCTTCTTTCCTCCAGCAATGATAACTGATATTCCTTATCTGTTTCCCAATGCTATGATAGCATATAAGGTTTTAGACGGTTCCTTTGGCGAAAAATTATCAAATTTACTTTTAGAACATACTGGATTGAGAAATTTAGGCTTTTCTGAAATTGGCTATAGACATTTTACTAATAAAGTAAGACCAATCCATACTCCTAAAGATATGGCTGGATTGAAAATTAGGGTACAAGAAAGTCCAATATTTGTCACTTTAGTAAAATCTTTAGGTGCTAATCCTACTCCCATAGCATGGACAGAAACATACACTGCTTTACAAACCGGGATAGTGGATGGCCAAGAAAATCCAGTGGGAACAATAATTTTTGCAAAATTTGCAGAAGTTCAAGACTATCTTACTCTAGACGGACATGTATATGGAGTAAACTGGTTTTTAATGAATAATAAGTTTTTTGAAAATTTACCTTTAGATTTAAGAAAGGTGGTAGTTGATTCTGCAAAAATTGCCAATTTAGTATGCAGGGGAATATCTCAACTAAATTCAGCTCTGGGTCTTGAAAAATTAAAAGAAGCAGGGATGGAAATCTATGTTCCAACACCAGAAGAAAAAGAGCTTTTTAAAAATGCAGCCCAGGGGCCTGTTATTGAGTGGTTGAAAACGCAAATAAGCATAGATTTAATCAATGAAGCCTTGGCTGCGGTGGAAGAAGCTAATAATTAATAGTTTGAAATTATAATTTTAGAATATTAAATAAAGATATATTTATTATAATAATTAATATAATATTAAAAATTAATAACCAGATGCCTTGCTATTTAATTTTCTTTTAGACCTTAAAAGGGGCATCTGGTATACTTTTCACTAAATAAATAGTCATAAGTTTTTTCAATTTTGGAGAAAAATAATTTGAATAAGAATAGTGAATTTAAACTAATAAAAGCCGGTTTACTAATTAATGGAATAGATAAAGAATTAAAAGAGAATATGGCCATTTTAGTAAAAAACGATAAAATTCAAGAGGTATTCAAACTGAAAAGAGTAAAAATACCTAATAATATAGAAGTTATTGATTTAACAGATAGAACAGTTATACCAGGATTAATAGATGCTCATATGCATTTTTTTGGAGTTCCAAGTTTTGATGTAAAGAAAAAATTTGTTGAATCTCCACAATTAAGAGTGTTAAGGGCTTCTTATGAAGCGGAGCAGATGTTAAAAGCTGGAATAACTTCAGCCTGTTGCCAGGGATCTTCTATTTCACTTCTGTTAAAACAATCTATCAATAAAGGTTATGTTAGGGGTCCCCATATTATTTCAGCTGGTGAATATATTTGTGCCACAGGTGGTACCTGGGATTATCTTGATTTATCTCGAGATTTAATGAAAAAATCAGATATTTTCGCAGATGATATTGATGAGGTTCGCAAAAAAGTTAGAAAACGTATTAGACAGGGTGCAGATATTATCAAAGTAGGGTTATCCAAAGGAAGAATTAATGATACTAATCATATTTGGGGTGATGATCCTTATGCTACTGTTATTAGTTACAGTCCTGAAGAAATTGAAGCTCTGGTATCTGAAGCCCATTCCAATCATATAAAAGTATCAGCCCATTGTATTGGAGATGCAGCAGTTCGACTTGCTCTTGATTGTGGAGTAGATATTATAAATCATGGCTATGCAATTTCTGAGGAAACTAGAAATAAGATTTTAAAATCGAAAAAGATGATTATCAGTACTATAGCACAAATTGTATTTCATATTAAATCTGAAAAAGAATATCATTATTCAAAAAAGAGAAAAGAAATATATAGAAATCACTTAGCAGCTATGAAAGAGGATTTTAAAAGAAACATAGAATTAGGAATTGAATATGCTTTGGGTTCCGATTTAATTGGGTATCCAACTCACCCCCAGGATCAATTTGCTAAGGAGTTCGAATTAGCAGTAGAATGGGGTATGGAACCAATGCACGCGATTATTTCAGGAACAAGAAATAGTGCAAAGATAATTGGGATTGATAGTATAACTGGCACTATTGAACCCAATAAGATTGCCGACCTAGTTGCTTTTAAAGGAAATCCATTGGAAGATATAAAAGTGCTTCAAAATATAGATTTTGTAATGAAAAGTGGACAATTTTTATTTATTTAAGATTTTTTATATTAGAATTTAAGATAAGACTAGTTTGCTCATTTTTATATTGATAAATTAATGGTAGGAAGATAGAAAATAAATTTATTAAAAACTAGTGAAGGATATTCTTTATCAAGAAAGAAAGTGGTGTAATTATTAATGGTAGTAGAAGATGATGTGAAGACACTATATATGACTTTGCCAAGATTAGCAGTACTGGGTCTTTCCCATGGATTTAAGTTTGTAACTAGATTGATGAATTGTAATTTTGCTAAACTTGTGGCGGTAGCTGATTTAAATATTGAGAAAGCCTTGCAATCATATAGTGTTAATGAATCAGAAATAAATGAAAAATCAAAATTACTAAGTTCTCAGGTTAAAATATTTAGAGAATATAAAGACCTGTTGAAAGAAATGTCCACAGAACTGGATGGAATAATTGCTGCTTTACCTAATGATTTGCATGTAGAGGTAACCCAAGAAGCAGCAAAATATGGACTTCCTATATTACTGGAAAAACCTATTGCCAGTACTATTTCAGAGGGAAAGAAAATTGTGCAAATAGCTGAAGATTCGAAAATTAAATTAGTGGTGGCTCATCATAGAAGGTTTTCTAAATTAATTCAGCGCACTAAAGAGGCTGTTGGAAAGGGAGAGTTGGGAGATATTATTGGTGCCAATATCTTATGGGTTGCTAAAAAACCTGACTCTTATTTTGAAAGTTCCTGGCGTATAGATAGAACATATGGTGGACCATTACTAATAAATACTATTCATGATATTGATGACCTCAGATATATTATTGGAGATATTGAGGAGGTACAAGCCTATATTACTAATAAATATAGGGGAAATGAGGTTGAAGACACTGGAGTGATGAATATAAAATTTAAAAATGGTGCCTTAGCTAATATATTTTTAACTGATACCTGTCCCTCTCCCTGGTTTTATGAAGCCTGTACCCAAGAATATTCTTTCTTTTATCCCAGCACTTATGATTGTTATTTTTTCTTTGGTCAAAAAGCCAGTCTCACTTTTCCTTCTATGACTCTATTCTCCTATGAAAAAGACTTTGGAGAAGGATGGCATAGGCCATTAAAAAAACAGAACCTTTTGGTTGAGCGTTCTGATGTTTTAGAGGAAGAGCTAAAACATTTTTGTGAGTTAATAACGGGGAAAGTAGAAGCAAAAATATCTGCCTCTGATGCACTAGAGACTCTTCGAGTGATTGATGCTATAAAAAAGTCTTCACAAAGTGGGAAAAGTATTAGATTATAGATTATAGTATGAATTATAATGGTTCGTTCTAACAAGTTCGAAAAAACTATTATTTCTACACTTCTTTCTCTTCTTTAAGATCATCTCTTTTCCTCATTGGTAAGGATAATTATTTTTAATTATAATCAGGCATGGATTTTTTACGGTAAATGTTGTAATATAAAGAACAATAGAGAGTCATATAATAAGATAAAATAAATATTTGGGCGGCTTTCTTTTTAGAAGACAGATGAAAATAGTGAGGGACAGGTCAAGTACAGGAGGGAATGAGGAAATGAATTCTAATGAGATAAATAGTCAGGAAACGATAAATTTTATTCAAGCTATTATTGATCAGGATAAGAAGAATAATAAATATGGTGGTCGAGTACATCTTCGTTTTCCACCGGAGCCCAATGGTTATTTACATATTGGTCATGCCAAATCTATTTGTTTAAATTTTGGTCTGGCTGAGAAAAATAATGGTTTATGCAACCTACGTTTTGATGATACCAACCCCTCTAAAGAGGATATTGAATATATAGAATCAATTATCAGGGATGTACGCTGGTTGGGTTTTGATTGGGAAGATCGCCTTTATTATGCCTCTGACTATTTTGAAAGAATGTATCAGGATGCCCTGACTTTAATCAAAAAAGGTAAGGCTTATGTATGTGATTTAAGTCCCGAACAAATGAAAGAATATCGGGGAACTTTTACTGAACCGGGAAAAGAAAGTCCTTATCGTAATCGTTCTATTGAAGAAAATCTCTCCTTATTTCAACAGATGAGAGAGGGTAAATTTAAAGATGGCTCACGAGTGCTAAGAGCAAAAATTGATATGAATTCCCCAAATTTGAACATGCGTGATCCTGTTCTTTATCGCATAATTAAGAAATCTCATCATCGGACTGGTGATAAATGGTGTATTTACCCTATGTATGACTATGCTCATCCTCTGGAAGATTATTATGAAGGAATTACTCATTCAGTTTGTACTTTAGAATTTGAAGATCACCGTCCTTTGTATGATTGGGTGTTAAATAATTTATATGAGAAAGATTTACCACAGCAAATTGAATTTGCTCGTTTAAATCTGAGTAACACAGTAATGAGTAAAAGAAAACTGAGGTTTCTGGTCGAAAATGGTTATGTCTCAGGTTGGGATGACCCTCGTCTTCCTACTATTTCTGGTTTACGGAGAAGAGGCTATACACCTGAGGCTATCAGGAACTTTTGTGAGCGAATTGGGGTAGCAAAGACTAACAGTATAGTAGATATTCGTTTTTTAGAGCATTGTATCAGGGAAGACTTGAATAAGAAAGCTCCCAGAGTGATGGCGGTTCTAAATCCTCTTAAATTAATTATTGATAATTATCCAGAAGATTTGATAGAGGAGATGGATTGTGAAAATAATCCTGAGGATCCTGCCTCTGGTTTTAGAAAGGTTCCTTTTTCCAAAGTATTATATATAGAAAGAGAGGATTTCCAGGATAATCCACCTCCCCAATATTATCGTCTGGCACCGGGACGTGAGGTCAGATTGAAGAACGCCTATATTATTAAAGGTACTGATTTTGTCCGTGATGAAAAAAGTGGTGCTATCGTGGAGGTACATTGTACTTATGACCCAGAAACCAGAAGTGGGCGACCAGGAGCACAGCGTAAGGTAAAAAGCACCTTACATTGGGTTTCGGAAAGGTTTGCTCTAAAGGCAGAAATTCGTTTATATGATTATCTTCTGCTTGATAATATAGAGGATCAAACTGAAGAACAAGGGGATAAAGATTTTGTTCAACTGATTAATCCTAAATCAATAGAGATATTAAAGGAGAGTTTAGTAGAACCTACTCTTATAAGTGCATTACCGGGTGAAAAATTTCAGTTTATGCGTAAAGGGTATTTCTGTGTAGATTTTGATTCAGCACCGCACAATCTGGTGTTTAACAGAATCGTTTCTTTACGTGACACCTGGGAAAAGATAATGCATAAAAACCAATAGACTAAAAATATTTGCATTGGATTAAAATAAAATATGGTTGGTGTATTTAGGCGTTGCTATGAAAATAGCTTTTTTTACCAATTGCTACAAACCTCTGATAAATGGGGTAGTAAGTAGTATTGAGTCTTTAAAAAAGGCTTTTGAAAAAAAGGGACATGAAACTTATATTTTTGCACCAAGAGTGAATGGCTATAAGGATGAGGAAAGCAATATATTCCGATATCATTCTATTAATTTAACACACAAAGTAAAATACCCCATAGCTATTCCCTTATCTTTAAAAGCAGGACAGGTTATTACTAGATTTAAACCGGATATTATTCATCTTCATCATCCCTTTGTTCTAAGTATGCCGGCAATTATGTATGCTGCTAAACTGAAAATTCCTAAAATATTAACTATCCATACCCAATATGAACGTTATGCCTATTATATATCACCACTTCCCCAGCTTATTATCAATGAAGCTATCCGAAGAATAATTTTTAATCTAGCAGATAAAGTAGACATTATTACCACACCATCGCAATCTATGAAAGATATAATAAGTAATTATGGGATTCAAAAAGAAATAGTCGTTATTCCCAATGCCATAGATATTAATGTCTTTCAAAGTAGAGATGAGCAAAAACTGGAATTGCTAAGGAGAGAGCTGCAATTAACTCAAGATAAGGTAATAATTTTATATGTTGGGAGAGTATCTTTTGAAAAAAATATTGATAAGATAATCAAAGCATTAGCTCTTGTTAGAGATAAAAAAGTTGATAATTTCCAGTTTATCTTAGTGGGGGAAGGGACGGCTGTCAAAAGCCTTAAGAATTTGACAGAGTCTTTACAGTTAACGGATAGGATTAAATTTGTTGGTGCGATTGATAGAGAAATGGTGAGATATTATTATCAGATGGCTGATATATTTGCTTTTAGCTCGACCTCTGAGACTTTTGGTATGGTAATTATAGAGGCATTAGCCTCGGGACTGCCGGTTTTGGCAGTAAAGGCTCCTGGTGCTATCGATATTATCAACCATGGTTTTAATGGCATATTAGTGGATAATGAAATTACTCAATTTGCCCAGCAGCTGGAGAATCTTATCCAGGATAAAAATTTAAGACAAAAACTATCACATAATGCCCTACAGAGTGTAGAGCGTTATAGTATTGATAATGTTGCTGACCAAGTGCTTGCCCTTTATAACAGATTAAGATCTGGTAAATAGAAGAGAACCCATCTCATCTTGCTTTTCTGGTAACCTTATCTTTACCTTGTAATTAGCTAGTATATCTTTTTCTCTTCCCCTATGATATAATTTTTCAAATATATGAGAAATCAGGATAATGTAATTATGATAAAAAAAGAGCAAGCCAATATTTATGATAATAATAATAGCGTTATTATTAGACCAATAATAGTCCAGGCAAAAATAATAATTATGCTATTAACTGTCTTATTGATAATGTTTTTTGCGGATAGTGCCTTTGGTCAGCCAGTGATTGAGAAGGCTACCTTTGCTGGTGGCTGTTTCTGGTGTATGGAAGCAGCCTTTGAAAAAGTTGAAGGGGTGCTGGAAGCAGTATCCGGTTATACTGGAGGAGAAACTGTCTATCCCACCTATGAAGAAGTATCTACCGGAAGAACCGGTCATTATGAGGCGGTGGAAGTAGTTTTTGATTCGACTATTATTTCTTATGCCGAATTACTAAATGTCTTTTGGAGAAATATTGATCCCACTGATCCTGCAGGGCAGTTTGCAGATCGTGGGAGTCAGTATCAGACTGCTATTTTTTACCACAACGAGGAGCAAAAGATAATTGCTCAACAATCAAAAGAAAAATTACAAAATTCTGGCAAATTTGACCAGGAGATAGTAACTAAAATATTACCAGCTAGCGAGTTTTATCCGGCTGAAGAATATCATCAGGATTATTATCAGAAAAATCCAGGACTGTATGAATGGTATCATACAGGTTCAGGACGGGCAGATTATATTAAAATACAATGGTCAGGAGAATTTATGATGAAAAAATGGGATGAAAATTACCAAAAACCCTCCCCAGAAGAATTAAGAAGAATATTAACACCAGAACAGTATAATATTACTCAAGAAAATGGAACCGAAAGGCCCTTTCAAAATGAGTACTGGAATAATAAAAAAGAGGGTATATATGTAGATATTGTTTCTGGAGAGCCACTTTTTAGTTCCACTGATAAATTTGATTCGGGAACAGGATGGCCTAGTTTTTCTAAACCAATTGATGAACATTATATTGTGGAAAAAGAGGATAGAAGTTATATGATGGTTAGAATAGAAGTAAGAAGTAGATATG
This sequence comes from uncultured Atribacterota bacterium, assembly GCA_964525625.1. Taxonomy (GTDB): domain Bacteria; phylum Atribacterota; class Phoenicimicrobiia; order Phoenicimicrobiales; family Stramentimicrobiaceae; genus Stramentimicrobium. Next base: position 15,823 of record CAZGKY010000009.1, read on the forward strand.
CCGATTCGCACTTGGGACATCTCTTCCCCGATGGCCCTGCTCCCACTGGTCTACGATACTGTATTAATTCAGCAGCATTACGTTTTATACCGAAGGAAGATTTAGAAAAAGAAGGATATGGACAATATCTAAACCTCTTCTCTAATTAACCCCTTAACCCTTAAGATTATTGGTACTATTTCTTTAGAGGCAAAACATTGGTCCTACCTAAACCCTATCTATTTTTCTTTTATATTTTTGCATTTTTAATAAGTAAACTTTTATACTTTATATAACTAAAGAAGTTTATTTTTAAATTTTTATTTAAAAAGATTAGCAATATAATTGACTAATCAGCATTTTTATGTTATTTATTTGCCTAAATAACAAGATAATAGATTTATAAAATCATATTTTTCATAATAAAATATTTTCTTTTATTTCACTATAATTTTATTGGTTTTTTAAAATATATTGATTTAATTCTTTGTTAAATTGTTAGCTGATCTTTATAAGAGCTCTCCTTTCAAATATGAATATCCTATTTTGTTATATAACATTAAATCATTTTGAAGAAGTTTTGGATTCTGGCTTCTAACATATATTGGAATTTTGAGAAGACTATAGATAGAGTAGATTGATGAAGTGATGCAAATATATATTGAAAGCTGAATGGAGGTGATTACTCAAAAAATAAATGAAAAATGGCAAATGGTAAAGTGAACTAGTTTTATTTAGTTAAACAGATCATCATAAAAATATTATTAATATATTTATTATTTATGAAAATTGGAGGTAGAATTTAAAGAAATGAACAAATTATTGAAATTTTTCTTAACACTCTTTTTGTTGTTTTTACTTGTAATGAGTAGCATCTCTACATCAATATATGCCCAAGAGCAAACTGTGTTGAAACTAGGACATCATCATAATGTTGGTGGGCTTGTTGATTTACTTGCCCATAAATTTAAAGAGTTAGCTGAAGAAAAAAGTGAAAACAAATTGAGAATTGATATCTTTCCTGGAGCTCAGTTAGGCCAGGAAAGAGAAGCATCTGAAGGAGTATTAATGGGAACTTTGCAGATGACTATTGTTAGCTCAACCAACTATGATACCACTGTAAGTGGCTTTGGAGTTGATATGCTTCCCTTTGTTTATGATAGTTTTGAAGATCAGAATATGATTTTCAATGATTCTCCTATTGGACAAGAATTAGAAGCAAAGTTACTTGAAAAAGGAGGAAGAATTGTGGGAGGATGGCTTACACCTGGGTCTCGGAGTATGATTTTTACCAACAAAGAAATAAGAACATTTGATCAAATGAAAGGCTTAAAGATGCGTTCTCCTGAATCTGAACTATTTGTCAATATGTTCAGAGCGCTAGGTAGCCAACCAACTGCTATTACTTGGGGAGAAGCCTATACCGCCCTACAAACAGGAGTTGTCGATGGAATGGAAAGTCCTCCAGGAATGATTAAAGATATGAGATTTTATGAGGTTAGTAAATACTGTTTATTAACAAATCATATGTGGGGCACTATGAATATAATTATTAATGAAAATTTGTTTCAGAAGCTTCCTAAAGATCTTCAGGAAGTAATCATAGAAGCCAGTAAGGAAGCAATGGATTATGCAAACCGTTATGCTATGGAGGATCAGAATAGAGCAATTGAATGGCTAAAAGAAAGGGGCATGGTATTTATTGAATGTGAAGGTGTAGAAAGAGAAAAATTCAAAGCAGCTCTTGAACCCATTGCCAAACAATGGGCTGAAAAGCGTGGAGCAGTTGAGTTGCTTCAACGAATCCAGGAGCTTTTAAAATAGATGAAGTGAATAATTAAATTAAATAATTAATTTTAATTCAATTTATTTCATTTTTTTATTATTGGGGTTCCTACCTTAAAAGAGGAACCCCAATAATAATGAATTATTTTTTAGGGGAAAAATGCAAAAAATTTTCAAAATTTATGATATAACGCTAAGTAGTATTATGGCTTTTCTCTTTGTAATAATGATTGTCCTTTTATTTGGACAAGTTGTTTCCCGGTATATCTTTAATTTTCCAATTATGTGGGCAGAGGAAATCGGAAGATATATATTTATTTGGATTGTTTATATAGGAGCATCTCAAGCATTTATCACAGAAAATCATTTAAAAGTTGATTTTATTCTCAATAAATTGCCAACTATCATTAAAAAATATGTTAATATATTTCTATATTTGATTATTATTATTTTTTTATTTACAGTTTTTTTATATGGTATAAGATATGCATTAATAAATTTTAATAAGCCTGCCTATAGTATGAATTGGTTTAAAATAGGTTGGACTTATTCTGCAGTACCAGTAGGTTCATTTTTTATGATTATTAATATAATTCGTATAATTTATAGGTCATTATCAAAAAGTAATTAGATTGAAGGAGGGCTGCACGGTGTTGTTTTTGATGATAACTCTTTTCATTATCTTTTTATTTTTAGGAATGCCGGTTGCATTTGCAATGGCAATATCAGGTTCTATTGCTATATTAAGTTTAGGCGGAATATCACCCATTATTATTCCTCAAAGACTATATATGTCCTTAAATTCCTTCCCATTTTTAGCAATTCCCTTCTTTATTTTAGCCGGCGAATTAATGAATACCGGAGGGATTACTAGAAAAATTGTTAATTTTTCATCTGTATTAATGGGTCATTTTCCAGGAAATTTAGCTCATGTTAATGTGGTTTCTAGTATTATTATGGCTGGTTTTTCAGGTTCAGCAACTGCAGATGCTGTAGCAGTAGGATCTGTTATGATTCCCGCAATGAATGAGGATGGATACCCTCCTGCTTTTTCTGCTGGGATTACAGCAGCTTCAGCATGTATTGGCCCTATTATTCCGCCTAGCGTTGTTATGGTTTTATATGGTGCAATAACAGGTCTCTCGGTTGGAACAATGTTTGTAGCCGGAATTATCCCTGGTTTAGCTATTGGAATTGCTCAGATGATATTGGTTGCTTATTATGCAAAAAAAAATAAATGGCCAAAGGGGGAAAAACCAACTCTAAGAAAAATTATTAAAGCATTTATTGATGCCTTTTGGGCTTTGTTAGCTCCTGTTATCATTTTAGGTGGAATTATTACCGGTGTGACAACTGCAACTGAAGCAGGTGTTATTGCTGTTGTTTATGCTTTTATTGTTGGAGTATTTATCTATAAAGAAATAAAAATTAGACAACTACCTGAATTATTAAGAAGAGTTTCAATCAACACAGCTATTCCTTCAATTATTATTGCTGGTTCCTCTATCTTTGGATGGGTCTTAGCCAGACAAAACTTTGCATCAACAATCACTGGAATCTTTTTAAGCATTACTGATAACCCAAATATTCTTTATTTGATTATAATAGCAATGTTATTGTTGATTGGTTTATTTGTAGAAGGGACTGCTGCCATGTTGATTTTTGTTCCAGTTCTATTCCCAATAGGATTACAACTTGGTTTTGATCCCATTCACTATGCTTTGGTAATTATTATTACTATTCTGATAGGAACAATTACACCACCAGTGGGGTTACAATTGTACATTGCTGCCTCAATTGCTAAAGTACCAATCAATCAAGTCTTTATCTGGCCGTTAGTAGCCATCATGGTTGTAGTCTTATTAATTATTACTTATATTCCATGGTTAGTATTGATATTACCAAAAGTGTTGTTAGGTTATTCTTAAAATCTTATTGCTTTATAAGAAATTATAGTTCTTTTTGTTGGTTATTTAAATTATTAAAATCAGAAGGAGTAATTATGATGGAAAAACTAAATTTTGCCCGACGTTGGGAAAAAATTCAGCAACAAATCCAGGAGAAAAATTTAGACGCGATTGTTGCCTTATCCTTTGAAAATGTGTTTTTCTCTACGGGTGCTTACATTATGACCCAAAAACACCTAAGAGATAGATTAGAAATTGCTATTTTTTCCAAAAGTGACCCTATCTTTATTGTATGTGGAATTGAAGAAAAATCAGTGCGAGAAGAATCTTGGATTAAGGATATCAGAACTTATATTGAATTTGCCCAGTCCCCCATAAAGATGTTGGCTGATATCATAAAAGAATTGAGAATGGAGAAGGGTATAATTGCTATTGAAAAACACGTGTTGAGTAGTTATCATTATCTTGAATTAATAGAAGCATTACCGGATATTGAGCTTATAGATTCACAACCCATTTTTGATGAATTAATGATGATTAAAGAGGATTATGAAATTGAAACATTGCGTGAAGCTGCTATAATAACCAGAAAAGCTGTTGATGCCGCTCTTATCAAATCTAGACCTGGTATTACTGAAAAACAGTTAGCTGATGAAATGAATAGCAGTCTCTTAGAATTAGGTATGGATGAATTAGTTTTTATGGTATTGGGAGCTGGTACAAGAAGCCTATTTGTTCATCCGACTCCATCTTCAGAAGTCAAACTTCAGGAAGGAGATATTGTTAGGGTTGATTTTGGTGGACTATTAAGAGGTTATTATTCAGATTTAGCACGGACAGCTGTTGTAGGAAAACCTTCGGTTATTCAAAAGGAGATCTATCAGAAACTGGCTGATATCCAACTCGAAGTGATTCATTACATTACGGTTGGACGAAGATTTTGTGATATTTATTTCTTTTGTAAAGATCTTTTTCAGAAAAAAAACCTACCCTTCAATATGCCTCATATTGGACATGGACTAGGAATTGGGTTACATGAAGTTCCTATTATCAATCCTCTTAACCAATCGGAAGTCCAGGCCAATATGGTTCTAAATGTTGAACCAATAGTATTTTTTGATGGATTTGGTTATCATATTGAAGATCTCATATTAACCACACACAAAGAACCTATTATATTAACTGGTTCAAAAATGAGCAATCAAATTCCAATAATCGATTAGGGTGTGTTAAATTTAACCAAATAATATTTAAAGGAAGGATTTATTTATTATGGTAAAAAAAGTAATAAATAGTGATCAAGTTTCCCCTTCGTCTATATTTTCGCATGCAATTCAGGCAGGTTCCTTTCTTTGGGTTTCTGGTCAGATTGCAATGGATGTCATGACCGGTCAATTATTAAATGAAACCTTTGAGCAAGAAGTGGAAGGTTGCTTAATGAATATTGATCATATTTTAAAAACATCTGGATACAATTTGAAAGATGTAATTAAAATTAATATTTATTTAACTGATATAAGTCTTTTTGATCGTATGAATAAGATTTATTTAAAATTTTTTTCTAGCAATCCACCGGCAAGAGCAACTGTAGAGGTATCCAAATTAGTAAAAGGTGCTAAGATTGAAATTGAAGCAGTTGCCTACAAAGAATGAGAAAAGAAAAAAATTAATATATTTTAATCTATCTAATTCGTCTAGTATTAGTCTATATCAGATTATTAAAACCAAATTACACTTCAGTTTACTAGAATATTAAATCAGTTAATTTAGTTAGAACTTTCTTTAGTGGGATTAAATGTATAATTTTATCTTGAAATGAAAAAATAATCAGGTTAATCTTTCTAGGAAGCAAAGTCTAACAACGTGCCAATTACTAAAGATAAACATAAGTATTATCTTTTTAAATTGTTTTAATATTTTGGTAGTATATGCCCTTATTTTTTTGCTTGCTTATTTATAGTAGGAGTTAAAAGCTGGTCGATAGTAACCTGATTAATGGACAAGAATATTTCAATAGCTTTTTTATCCGGCTTGATCTCTTTGTATTTTTCAATTTGGCCATAAACAAGTTAAAAAAAGCAACCAGTATCTTAAAACAGATATGGTTAGTTTCTTGTCATCCTTTCTTAAATACTAGTGGAATATCCCAGTCATAATTTATTTTCTTTTTCTTCTAGATATAGAATTTTATGACGATATATCCTTAATCTACCAATATCAATGGGAAAGAATCAATAATTTTTAATATAGGGGCTAATTCTCGTAATGACAATAGTAAATAGAACTTTTACCTATAAACATATAAAATGGATTTCAATTCTCTTATTGTTGGTAAAACCAGTAGATTGACAATGTTTCCAGGCAATGATATAATCTGTTACAGATTTAAATAGTTAATAATTTAATACATTAAAGTAAGGGTATGGTGTTGCTTCTTATAAGATTAAGCCCAAAAAGAACCTAATAGCCTGATATATTGGGAAATATTTTTTATTTGGTTTTTTGCATTTTAATTACCTTACATAGATTAAAACTAATTCTACTGGAATGAATTCTTGGGGGAGTTTTATTAAATATCTGGAGGATAATTATTATGACTTACCATCCACGATGGAGAAATGAAATGACCGATCAGTTGTTTCAGGCTATTTTATTATTGGAAAATATGGATGAATGCTATAGATTTTTTGAGGATGTAGCTACCATCAATGAGATACAGGAGTTGAGTCAGCGCTTAGAAGTGGCCCGGATGTTAAATGAGGGATTTATATATGAGGACATTGCCCAAAAAACCGGTGCCAGTTCTGCCACTATCAGCCGGGTAAAGAAATGTCTTCATTACGGTGCCGATGGTTATCAGCTTATATTGAAAAAATTAAAGAAAAAATAAATAAAATAAGGGAGGACTTTGGATGAATAAATACAAAAAAGTCGTTTCAGTTTTATTCTTTTCATTAACTTTAATTATGTTATGTGTAGTAATGGGTACCAGTGCAGAAAAGAAAGTCTTTATCAATGGAATTGATGCTGATTACCCTCCCCATGCCTATGTAGATGAAAAAGGTAATCCAGCAGGTTTTGATGTAGAAGCTTTAGATTGGATAGCCCAGGAGATGGGCTTTGAGGTGGTGCATCAACCCACAGCCTGGGATGGTATTGTTTCCAGTCTATTAGCCAAGAAGATTGATTTGGTTTTTTCGGGTATGAGCATTACCGAGGAGAGGAAGGAGAAAGTTAATTTCTCTATTCCTTACTGGACCATAGATCAAGCCATCTGTGTGCCTGTTGATTCAGACTTAAATGCTATTGCTGCTTTTATGGGTAATTATCTGGTAGGTACCCAGCGCGGATGTACTGCCGCTATGTGGATTGAAGATAATCTCATTACTACCGGATTATTTCCCAAAGAAAGATTGAAATTATATGAGGGTTTTTCCTTAGCCATACAAGATCTTTTAAACAAGAGGATTGATGCTGCAATGATGGATGATGTGATGGTTGAAGATGCCATTCGTAAGGGTATGGCTATTAAAATAGTAGGTATTATTAAAACTGGCGAGGAATATGGTGTTGCAGTAAGAAAAGAAGATACTGCATTATTAGATTTAATTAATGAAGGCTTAAGACGTATTATGCGTTCACCAAAATGGGAAGAATTGAAGATCAAGTATTTCCAGGCTGAGTAACAATGATGAATAACCATAGCATGGGCTATTCACTGATAATAAAATAATATTTGTTAAATCAAAATAGACAATAAAGAACATGGGGATATAAGATAAGATTTAGTCTTATATCCCCACTTTAATGTTTTCATAAAGAAGGTAAGAGCGACCCAAAAACAGTATTACCCAAAAAGGCAAAAATCTAAAACTATAAATAAACTGAGGATAAAACATTGTCTTAACAACTGAATACTAACGGCTAAGGACTAAATTGAATTAAAACACTATATAGTATTAGTAACGCACCTTACACCATATAATATATTATGCTTTAGACGGTATGCGCTATACACTATACCTTATACTGGCATAACATATACTACATATACTAAATGGGGAAATCGCAAGAAGCAATATTTGCTCTTTTTTCTTATTACTATTTTATATATTGTTATATATTGATATATTGTATCTATAAGAAAAATAATTTGGATTAGGTATGGAATATGACCAGTTTTATGGTGATTTATCAGGCACTTCCTTTCTTATTACAGGGCATTATCACTACCTTGAATCTGGTATTAAGTGCACTTTTTTTAGGGTTAATTATTGGTATACCATTAGCTGTAGGACAGGTATATGGCTCCCTGGTAATAAAGAAAATTATTGGCATTTATATCTGGTTTTTTAGGGGATTGCCAATATTAGTTTTACTCTTTCTCTTTTACTATGGATTATTTACTCTGATTGGCTTAAACCTATCGGCTTTTCTCTCAGCGGTATTAGTATTGGGATTGCGCAGTTCTGCTTATCAATCACAAATCTTCCGAGGAAGCATTCAGTCTTTGGGTGAGGGACAGATAATGGCTGCTTATTCTTTGGGAATGAGTAAAGGTAAGGCTATCTGGAATATCATTTTACCCCAGGCTTTGAGAATCTCTCTTCCTGGCTGGTCTAATGAATATCCTGCCATGCTAACGGAATCAGCCATTACCTATGCCATAGGAGTTACAGAAGTGCTGACCAGAGGAAGCTTTATTGCCTCTCGAACTTATCAACCTATGCCCGTTTATCTAACCTGTGCGGTAATTTTTTTAATTTTATCTTATTTAGGTATGAAAGCTCTTCATATCCTGGAAGAAAAATTAAGAATACCTGGATTTGAACGATAAAGGAAAAAAGGATTGAAAGATGAAACAGAAGCAAGAATTAATCTTAGAAGTAAAGGATATTTATAAGTCTTATGGAGGGAAAGAGGTCTTAAAAGGAATTTCCTTTCAAGTTTTTAAAGGAGAGACCAAGGTTATAATTGGACCTTCCGGAATGGGCAAGAGTACCCTCTTGCGATGTATAAACCAGTTAACTATTCCGGATCGAGGGACTATCTGGTTAAAAGGTCAAGAAGTAACTCATCGTCATACCAGAGAGATTAATCTTTTCCGCCAGAGAATAGGAATGGTCTTTCAGGATTTTAATTTATTCGATCATCTCAATGCCGTAGGTAATGTTGAGATTGCCTTAATTAAGGTAAAGGGGATGAACAGGAAAGAAGCCCGCAATATTGCCTTCTATGAACTAAAAAAAGTAGGATTAGAAAAACAGGCTTTCCTTTATCCTGCCCAGCTCTCTGGTGGTCAGAAACAGCGTGTCTCTATTGCCCGGGCTCTGGCTATGGATCCAGAAGTCATGCTCTTTGATGAACCAACTTCGGCACTTGATCCAGAATTAATCGGAGAAGTGTTAGGAGTGATGCAGAAATTGGTTCAGGATGGAATGACCATGCTTGTAGTTACTCATGAGATGGGATTTGCCCGTTCGGTAGCTGATGAGATTATTTTTTTAGAAAAGGGACGTATACTGGAAAGTGGACCACCAGAACAATTATTCTATCAACCTAAATATGAGAGAACCAAAAAATTTTTATTTAAATTAACTGAGTTATATGGTGATATAAATGGGAATAGAAAAAAATGATTAACTGGGATTTTCTTATAAATATCTTAATTCCTTCCCTGCAGGAAGGGTTTTTAATGACTATAAAATTAATTACTTATTCCATTCCCCTGGGATTAATCCTGGGCATCTTAGTTTCTATCGGTCGGGTATATGGGAATTTATTGCTTTCTTTGCTCTGTAAAGCATATATCATATTTTTCAGAGGAACACCACTTTTAATTCAGCTATTTATTCTTTATTATGGTTTTCCTTCACTGGGAGTTTATCTATCGCCTTTTACTGCTGCGGTAACCGGATTTGTTTTATGTAGTAGTGCCTATCATGCCGAATATATTCGAGGTGCCATACAATCAATCAAAAGTGGGCAGGTATTGGCTGCACAAGCTCTGGGTATGAGTAAGATAGGGGCTATTACTAATATTGTCTTACCTCAAGCCTTACGCCGAGCCATCCCAGGTTGTTCCAATGAGATTATTTATTTAATTAAATATTCTTCTCTGGCTTTTATGGTAACCTGTATTGAGCTCACTGGAGCAGGGAAGATTGTCGCATCTCGATACTTTGCTTATACCGAAGTTTTTTTAGTAATTGGAATAATCTATTTGACCATTGTTTCCTTAGCCACTAAAATTTTACATATATTGGAGGAGAAATTATCTTTTCCAGGATGGGAGAGTAAACCATAATGAGTGAAGAAAAAGATAACCGAAAAAAATCAATACATTTAGAACATTCCAGCTTAAAATACCCTTTACCTGAATTATTCTTACAGGAATTAAGAGCAGAATTATCCTTTATAAATGATTATCCCAGTGGCGGGTATTATCGAGTGTTAGCCACTAAATTAGCAGAATATGTGGGTACTCCTGACAATTGTATTTTACCGGCTAATGGTTCAGATGAAGTGATTGAATCGGTGACCAGGGCTTTTGGTAGAAGATTAATTCTCATTCCTATTCCTACCTTTTCCCAGTATGAAGTAAGTGCAGACCGAAATGGATTACCGAAAAAATTAATTCCTTGTTTACAGAATAATCAATATCGCCTGAATTATCAGGTAGAGGATCTAAAAAGAGCCAGCCTAGTCTGGGTCTGTAATCCCAACAACCCCACTGGTACCTCTATTCCCCGAGAGGAGATTATAAGAATATTATCCAATACTTCGGCCATAGTAGTAGTTGATGAGTGCAACTATGAATATCTTGGTGAATCGGTAGTAGATTTAATAGAACAATACCCCAATTTAGTAATTTCCCGCAGTTTCTCCAAAAATTTTGGTTTAGCTGGATTAAGACTGGGTTTTGCCATTTCTTTGCCCCAAAATATCTCTAAAATTGCCCATTATGGTCAGCATTTTAGAGTGAACAAGATGGCCGAGGTAGCCGGTATTAAGGTATTAAAATACCGGGATTATTTTCAAAAAATATGGCAGGAAATTGCCCAGACCAGAGATTTCTTCATAACTGGCTTGAGGGAAATAGGAATCAAGGTTTTTCCCTCCCAAACTAATTTTGTCTTAGCTGATTTTATTACTGAGGAACAGACCAGAAAAGTATGGCAGTATTTAAGAAAAGAAAAAGTTTATACCTTTGCCGCCTGGGGAGAAGAGTTTTCCGGTCTGGACAGACATTACCTTCGTTTTACTATCGGTTACCGTAGTGATATGGCTTATGTATTAGAGTTATTGGAAAGATTTACAAAAAAATGTTTCTTAGTTTCTTAGGCTTTTATTTATCTGTTTATTTATTTAGGTGTTAATTTATTAAGGGATTCTTATTACATTGGAGAGATTTAGATATCCACAGAAAAAAAATATATTTATATTCTTACTTATAGTAAGTTTATTTCTTTTTGGAGGAACTTTATCTGCCCAGCAGCTGGATGAGAAGTCAGAAAAACAGTTAAAAATTTTTCAACTTTCCAATTTTTTAGGAGAGGAAGATAGTTTTAACCAGCCCAATGCTTATTTAAATAATGCCCAGGCCTACCTGGAAAATGAACATCTCGGCTTGGCCATAGGTGAATTAGAAAAGATTCCCTATAACCATCTATATATTCCCCTTTATTTAAGAAGCCAATTATTAAAAGCTCAATGTTATGAAAAAATACAGCGCTGGGAATCAGCAATAGGAATCTACCAGGACCTGCTAAACAAGGTGCCCATTGTAGAGGACTATACTATTTATTTATTAGCTAAAGTTTATAAGAACATAAATGATATTAATAGTGCCCGAGAGGCCTATTTAAAGATAATTTCCGATTTTCCCCAAAGTGGATTAGCCCCCTTAGTCCATTATCAATTAGCATTGCTCTATAAAGAGAATGGGCAATGGGAACAATTCTGGTCAGAGTGCCATTTAGCGGTAGAAACTTCACCAGAAGGAAAATTTAAAGGGAAAGTTTTAACAGAAATGAGTGATATTTCCTGGGAACAAGGGGAATACCTTACTTCCCTTATTTACTTGAAGGAAGTAATCGAAAACCGTTATGAACGGGAAAAAATTACGATTCTGGAAAATTTATTGATAAATAGGTTCCAGGTTGGGTCACAGATTACTGGGATAGATATACCAGCAGATGTGGCTTTATTCTGTGCCGAAATACTCTTTAACTACCGCCGATATAAAATTGCAGAGACGATATATGAAGAAATAATTGACAAATATGCCGATCAGATTGATCTAGAGCAGGTCTACTATCAAAAGGTGAGGGCAATTTATTACCAGGGTGAATATGAAAGGGCAATTGAGTCTTGTCTTTATATCTTAGCTAATTTCAAACAGGAAGATATAATGATAAGAACCTTATATCTTTATGCCGGAGCTTTATTAGCAACAGGAAATCGTAGCAGTGCTACTGAAAAATATCTACAGATAACAGAAAGTTTTCCAGAACATTATTTTGCTCAATTATCATATTTACGTTTGTCGGAAATTGAGTTTTTACAGAACAGAGATGAAGAAGGCATTAATTTTCTCAGACAGTTAATCACAAAATACCCATCTTCATTTCCAACCCAGGAGGCAGCCTGGAAAGTTGCCCGTTATTATACCAACAAGGGCTTGATTGATGAGTCATTATCTTACTATCAGTTTATTTACGAGCATTTTCCGCTTAGTAATCAAGCCGATGATGCTCTGTACTGGATGGGAAAGCTCCTATACCCTCGAGAAAGAGAGAGAGGAATTCAGTGTTTAGAAAGATTACTGGTTCAATTTCCAGATAGTTATTTTGCTTTTCGAGTACCTCAAGAAGTAAGGGATGAGGTAAGGGAATATTATGTTAGTCTCTCAGATATTATTGCTCAAAGCAAAGAGGTCTCCTACCAACAATTTAAAAAAAACTATTTTCCCCAGAGTAAAATAGCCCAGTTATCAGCCTATCGAGCTGAAATACTAATATTTCTTAAACTATATCCAGAATCTATTCTGGAAATAAGTTCTGCCCTCAAGCAGGAACCCGACAATGTCTACTTAAAATTTTTGCTAACCCAGGCACATGCTGAAGCAGGAGAGTATTATCTTTCCATTAGCTATGCCCAGTCTTTGCTAAATTATTTTTTATCAAATAAAGGGAAAAATTTTCCATTTTTTATCTGGGAATATACCTTTCCAGTCTATTATTACGATTTGGTAAAGCGAATAGCCCTATCTTATCATTTAGATCCCTTCCTGATCTGGTCTATTATAAGAGAAGAGAGTCATTTTAATCCCTATGCCGAATCCAGAGCTGGAGCTAGAGGACTGATGCAGATTATCTTTTCTACCGGGGAATGGATTGCCCAAAAACTTAATTATCAGGAATTTGAAGACGACTTACTCTTTGAACCAGAGCTTAATATTAACCTAGGATGCTGGTATGTAGGTTATTTACAGGAAAGATTTAATGAGAATTATTTTTTTATTATTTCGGGATATAATGCTGGACCAGGCATTACTGATCGATGGTTGGCAACTATAAACAGAAGCGATATTGATTCTTTTGTGGAAAATATACCTTATGCCGAAACTAGAGAACATATAAAGAAGGTTATTCGTTCCTATCTTATCTATCAAATGATTTATAAAAAATAACTGTATTTAAAGATAGACAAGAAAATTGACAATATAATAAAAAAACAATAAAATATATTATGACCACTTAATAATTCTAATTGTTTTGTTTAGGTAACCAGGAACAGAAGAGGGGATTATTTAGAAAGTTAACTCTTCTTAAAATTTTTTATAAACAGTTATTTATAAAGCAAGGAGGAAAAAGAATGGAGGAATATCTAACTGCAAAACAGGTAGCAGAATATCTACAAGTGAAACCTCTAACTATCTATCAATGGGCTAGAGAAGAAAAAATACCAGCTATCAAAATTGGAAGAATTTGGCGTTTCAAGAAAGAGGCCATTGATTCATTTTTAGAGGAACAACTGCAAGTTAAGGGAAGTAAAAAATAGCAAAACAAGAGGGCTTTTCAATAACATTTTTTAGCTGCTTATCTATCTATCATTCGTAAAGAGGGGAAAGATAATTTTTTAAAAATTGCTTGCATTTTTTTAATACATTATTATATAATGAAAAAAAATGTCAAATTTCCTTTTTTATTTGGACTATCTCGATATTTTATTGCTTCTTTTAATAATCAAGTTTTAGTATAGCTGCAATCAAAAAAACAAATTAGGTGCTGTTGAAGAATGGAGTGTCGAAAACATGTTTTTATCTATAAAGCTGGGCTAATTTTATCTTTCTTCTTAGTAATTCTCATCTTTCTAAATCTTTATTATCCTGCTTTAGCTCAGCAATATATAGATTATGAAATACAAAAAGGCGATTGTCTCTGGGATATTGCCAGGCAGTTTCAATTGTCTATCCAGGAAATTGCCCGTATAAATAATATAGACATTCAAGAGACTTTATATCCCGGTCTTGTGTTAAAAATCCCCGAAAATGAATCTGAAAATATTGCCTCAGCACAACCTGCTTCATTAGTAATTCATACCGTTCAAAAGGGAGAAAGCCTCTGGGATATTGCCCAACGCTATCGTCTGTCACTGGAATATCTCTCTCAAGTAAATGAATTACAGCGACCTGATACCTTGTACATTGGTCAGGAGATAAAAATTCCTATTCCGGTAAGTGGTAATGAGCAAATAGATAGGGAAATTAATAATAATGTCGGTAAATCGGAACCATTGTCCTTCCAGCAAGAAAAATCTTATTTAAAAGAGATAGTTAATAATTTAAACCAGGAGTTCAGGGAATCGGTTAGTGCTATTGATTATGTGGTAAAACCGGGTGAAAACTTATGGACTATTGCCCAAAATTATCAGGTTTCCTTAAAAGAGCTTTCACAAGTTAATGGTTTAGAAAATGCAGATAGATTAACAATCGGTCAAATTATTAAAATACCTTTAGGAGACAAGCAAACCGATGAGAAGGAGAAAGCAATTGAGAAAGAGGAAATTAAACCCGAGGATAAGGGAAATTGGATTGAGCATATTGTAGTATATGGAGAAACTATCTCTACTATTGCCCAGAAATATCGTCTTCCCATAGAAATAGTCTGTCAGCTCAATCAGATTACTCCACAGGATTATATCTATCCCGGCCAAAGACTTAAGATAAGAGTTAATGAGCAAATTCCTTCGGAAATAGTTTTGCTTAAAGATACAGAACCGGACAAGAATACTGCCCAGACTGATAATAAGAAAGTTGAGGCGGAAACAATAT
>CAZGKY010000010.1:0-9237 GCA_964525625.1 uncultured Atribacterota bacterium
GCTTCTATAAACAAGCCACTGGAGATAAATGATCCTCATCAATGGCAGCTCCGAAGATGTTCAGATGACATGTATGTTACTGACCATGTATTATGTGGTGTTATAGCTCTAAAAATGGGTATTAAGAATTATATCATGCAATTAATGTTTGATTTACCTCCAGAAATAAACCCTAGATATGATTTAGCAAAAATGAAGGCAGCTTTTGAATTAATTGAACCACTGACCAGACATTTTGATTTTAGTATTACTAAAGAAACTCGTGGTGGTCTTTCCAGCTTTCCTCCCAACCTGGATAAGGCAAAGAGTCATCTTACAATGACTACTTACTGGCAAATGTTTATGGAACCTGATATTATTCATGTGGTTAGTTATTGTGAAGCACATCATGATGCTAAAGCAGAAGATATTATTGCCAGCTGTGATATTACCAAACAGACTGTAGAAGAGTATTATCGTACTCCTCTCCCCGAGATCTGGCAACTTCCAGATGTAATTGCACGCAAGGAAGAGTTAAAGAAAGGTGCTATGTATAATATCTTTCATTTAGCTTTAATGGGAGGATATGAAGGTAAAGTAAATTTAGAAAACTTCTTTGAATATGCAGTTACTCCAGAAGAAGCTGCTCAAAGAGAAAATATTGCTGATAGGGACAAGCACTATGAAACTATGTTGCTGGATCTAATTGATGAAAAAAATTATCCCTCTGGGCAATGTGATATGATTAGTGCTGATAACCTGGATTTAGCTTTACAGGTAGGTTTATTTCAAGCACCACAGGTAACGGTAATAGATAAACGCTATGAACTGGCAGGCATGTGCAAGACTAAAATTGTCAATGGAACTTGTCGCATTGACGAATTTTGTCTGCAAAAAGTAAAGGACGAAATTGAAAGAGTTGATAAAGTAAGAGAAAAATTCCCCTGGTATTTCTATAAAGATATCAGCCAAACAGATGAATTATCAATAGTAGCAGAATCAAAGGATGCTATTGTTGAAGACCACCTCCTTTTGTCCTTTAGAGAACAATTGGGACTGAAAGATTTACAGAACAAAAAGATATTAGCAGTTGATTTTGGTAGTACTTATACTAAAATTGCTATCTTTAATACCAATTCTGATGAAGTTGATTTACGTTATGTGCCAACAACAGTCAACGATATTAGAGAAGGATTGGCTAATGGCTTGGGTTGTCTGGAGGCCTGTCAAAAAGAAGGAAACTGGGAACCATTACGTGAAAAGATGAATGAATTTGATATAAAGCTCCCCTGTAGTAGCGCCAAAGGTGGCTTAAAAATGGTCACAGTAGCTTCAACGAAAAGAGAAAGCGGATTTGCTGCTGATCTTGCTGCTCTGACAGCAGGAGCAAAACTGCTCAATAGTTATGATGGAAAATTATCTCCAGAAGAAGCTCAAACTATTTATTTAGAGGATTGCCCGGAAATTATTCTCTTGAGTGGTGGAGTTAATGATGGTGGAGATACAGAAGCAGTATTACATAATGCCAAAATATTAGCAGAAACTGCCAAATTAGCAACCTATGCCAAATATGGAATACCGATAATTTATGCTGGTAATGAGGATGTCACTGAACAAATTTTGGATATTTTCCAAAGTCATAATATTGATGTAAGGGCAACCGGTAATATTATGCCTGAAGTGAACAGATATAATATTGATGTGGTAAATGAAGCAATCAGAGAGCTCTTCCAAACCGTTGTTATTAGAGGCAAGGGATTTGATGTAGTGGAAGAATATATGAGTACCAAATTTATACCCACTCCCCGAGCTGCTTTCCTGGGAATTAATTTATTAGCTCGTGGTTATGGTGATGAAGAGGGGATTGGCAATATTGTGGCTTTAGATATCGGTGGCTGTACTACTGACTTTTTTGCCAATGTTCGTTCTAATCCTCTCTATATTTATCCCTGGGATGATCCAAGGAAAAAAGTTAAACGAACAATTTTAAAAACTCCCAATTATCCTCTGGCTTATCGGAGAGTCGAAGGAAAATATGGATTAGCATATAATGCAGAAAATTTGATGGAACTGGAAAAATTTAAAAATGGTTTAGTAGAAAGAGAAATCAGCGATTTATTTAACCAGAAATATCCTGATTTTCAAGGAAATGGTGATCACCTGGATCAATTTTTAATTAATAAAGATGGAAAATGGTTTATCAAACTAAAAGAATATTTAAAGTGGATTCATGATCACCCCCATATTATGCCTAATACAGAAGAGGAAAATTTTATCAGAAGCATTTTAGCTAAGGAAACTTTAGCCGTTGCTACCGCTAATAATGTGGGACATGTTAAAGAAACTGATGTTTATTTCTTACAGGAAGGAGTTAATTTCTTTACCCAGAATTGTACACTGGTATTAATTGGAGGAACAGTTTATCATAAATGCAAGGAAAATAAGGATTACCTTATAGAAGATCTTAAGATGATCGTCAAAGGAGCTCTTTTTAATCCGAAAGAATATACAGTTTTAAGACCAAACCATAAGATTTTACTAGATGCCTCCTATATATTATCTACTGTGGGAGGTCTTTTTGGAAGAATTGATCCTGAAAAAGCTATTCGTATTCTCAAGAAAAACTTGGTACCATTAGAATTATAATAGCAAAAAATTGTACGTAAGAGGTAAAATAATATGGCAATTCAAGAAAAGGGGAGGTCTATTTTGGATAGGAAGCAGGTACTATTCTGGGGAGGGATTATTTTTACCCTTACCCAGCTTATTCTTCCCATTTTTATGACTTTAATAGATTTGCAGTTGAGAGCAATTCATATTATTCTGGGAGTTTCACTGGCATCCCTGGCATATCCTTATGGAAAATCCAGTGATGAGCATAAAAGAATTTCTCTGTGGGATTTGTGTCTCATAGCCATAATAATAGTAGCAAATATTAATACATTTTTAAAGGCTTTGAAGATTTACATGATCCCGGGAAGTGCATCAACCTTTGATTTAATCATAGGATCGCTTTTAATTATTGTTATACTTGATGCAGCACGGAGATCTGTAGGTTGGGCAATACCGATATTTGTGGGATTCTTATTTCTCTATATATTTCTAGGACCTAAGCTGACTGGAATATGGAGATTACCAGGTTTATCCTGGAGATTTGTTATAAATTCTGTCTATTTTTCAGCATTGGGAATTTATGGAAGTATTACTGGTATGTCAGCGACATTTATTGCCATGTTTATTATATTTGGTGCTCTAATTTCAGGAGCTGGGGGTGGAAAAACTTTTATTGATATGGCATTAGCCTTAACCGGTAGATATAGGGGTGGACCTGCTAAAACAGCGGTTGTATCAAGTGCACTGTTTGGGAGTATTTCTGGTAGTGGTGTAGCTAACGTAGTAGTTACTGGTAGTTACACCATTCCACTAATGAAGCGATTAGGCTATAATCCTGATTTTGCAGCTGGAGTAGAAGCTATTGCTTCGACAGGGGGAGGAATTACCCCTCCTATTATGAGTGTGGCAGCTTTTATTATGGCAGAATTTTTAGGGGTTCCATATTTAAAAATTATTGTCTATGCTTTAATCCCGTGTTTACTATATTATACTGGAGTTTTTGCCGGAGTACATTTTGAGACAGTACGTTCCGGTTTAGCTGCGGTACCTGAGAATGAAATCCCAAAGTGGCAAAGTATTTTGAAATTCAAGAGAATAGCTTCCTTAATAATACCTATGTTTGTACTTCTATATTCCATTGCTATCGGAAGAGCCTTAATCTTTGCTGGATTTTATGCCTGTATTTCAGTTATTATAATATTCTTACTTTCTGATCTTTCTCGAACAGGGATAAAAGATACATTAATAAAGATAAGAGATGGATTGAGCGAAGGTGGATTAGCGCTTAGTAAAATAGTACCAATCTTGGTATCAGTAAACATTCTGGTAAATATGATTGGGATTACCGGTATTGCTCCCAAATTAAGTTCGGTAATTTTGGAGGTTGGAGGGAATAATTTATTGTTAGCCTTATTTATAGCCACTATTATTCCTTTTATTTTAGGGACCTCTCTGCCAGTTGTACCAACTTATATATTGTCTATTTCTATTCTTGCCCCTTCACTAATAAGACTGGGAGTTGATCAGATAGCCCTGCATTTATTTTTTATATACTGGGCTATTTTGGGTGGAGTAACTCCACCTACCTGTACCCAGGCTATTGTTGCAGCTGGAATTGCCAAAGGTAATTGGTTTAAAACTGCACTAGTATCAGTAAGGTTGGGGATAGTTGCCTTCATTATTCCCTATTTTTTTGTACTCAATCCTTCATTGGTAGGTCGCAGTGATTTTTTTTCGGTAGTAACTTATGTTGGAAGTGCATTTTTTGGAGCAATACTACTGGCCTATGGGTTTTTTGGTAGAATAAAAAGTAATTTGAATATCTTGTTTCGAGTGTTATTCGTAGGAAGTGGAATTTTATTAATGTCTCCCAAACATATTTTATCTATCATTGGTGTAGCTATTGTTTTACCCGTTCTATTCTACCAGCATACAGTTACCAAAAGATTAGAACTAGTAAAGTCAGAATAAAAAAGGTAAAATGATTTTATCAATACAATATAGCAGATAATCAATGATTTAATTGCAATAGAAGCAGGGAATATAATTCTTAAAATAATCATTTTGAAATATTGTTAAAAAATGAAAAACAAAATTAACTAAAAAATTTTCTAAAAAAAGTGACATACCTGTTGGAGTATCTTAAAGCTATCTGTGAAAAAGGTAGATAATCTAATTTAATACACAATAATACTTGAAAAAAAATCAAAAAAGAAAGGAGGTGAAACAAAATGAAAAATAGTAGATTGATGGGATTGGTTGTTGTGATTACCTTAATATTGATTTTTGCTTTACTAATGGGAAATGTATCTGCTCAAACTATCTATTTAAATATGGGTAGCACATCTTCAACATCTGGATTATATGCCTGGTGTGTGGGAACTGCTTCCGTTATCAATAAAGCAGATAATAATATTATAACAACAGTTATTGAAAGCGGTGCAGCTCTGGATAATTTAAGAAGAATTAAAGAAGGATTATTTGATTTTGCTTTATGTGTAGATTCTGCATCGGCTATGCAATTACATAAAGGAATTGGTACTTTCGAAGGACAAGCCTGGGAACCAATAAGATGGTTGTTTTTCCGCAATGCCATTGCCAACAGAATTTACGTTAGAGCAGATTCAGGAATAAAGACCTTTAAAGATTTAGGAGGCAAAAAATTCTCTCCCGGTATACCTGGAGCTTCTTCTACTAATAATTTTATTAATTTTGATAAAGTGGTCGGGAGCGGTATTGATTTAGTTCCAGCTACCCTGGGAGATGCTATCAATTTATTTAGTCAAGGTCGTATTGTTGGGTTGCAAAAATCTAGTGGGTTAACATCCTTAGATTCTTCTTTAATTGAAGTTAATTTAAAAACACCTCTAGCTGCTATCGGTTATAGTGAAGATGATATAGAAAAAATAAGAGCCGAATATCCTTATATACTTTTTGTTGAAACACCAGCAGACAGCATCTTAGAACTTCCAGGTAATCCAGCTATAATGGAAGAAGTACAGGTTGTTGGTGCAGTGGCTTCCTCAAATTTACCTGAGGAAGTTGGTTATGAAATTGTAAAGGCTTATGTGGAAGGATTTGATGAAGTTGCAGCTGCATATCCTGGAATAGTAGGATGGGAGCCTATTACTGACTATTTTAGGTTAGTAGCACCAGGTGGAGAAATACCAATCCATGCCGGACTATATAGATATTGTGTAGAAAATGGTATTGATGTTCCGGAATACTTTATTCCTCCAGAGAGTAAAAAGTAATTAACCAGTTATAACCAGTTGATAATTAGTGAAGATAGCTTTTAAAGAAAAATTAGGAGGTGGTGACAAATGAGATGTTGGATGAAAATAAGCATTCTGCTAATTTCTATGGTTTTGGTTATGGCAATAATCTCTTTAGGAGGTCTTTGTGCTGAAGAAGAGAAGATACCCAGTCTTGTGGTGACACCCTTAAGTGGAGAGCCCGGAACTAAATTAATTTTTTATGGTGCTGGATTTGTTCCAGGAGAAAAAGTAAAAGTAATAATGACAGTGGATGGAGTTCCTTTTGTTTTTGCTGAGGTAGGTACGGGAGGATTTGTTACTGTTAATGAATATGGTGCTTTTAAACTAAAACCAGCTGGAGGGATCCCCACTGTTATGCTCAAACCGGGAGTTTACACTATCGAAGCTATTGGAGATAAGGGCTCAAGAGCAACGACACCTTTGGAAGTTTTGGAGAAACAATAAATTAAGAAGGGTAGTTATTACTAGTACAATCGAACCACAAAATAATAAAATATTTTAAAATTATTATTTCCAGGATAGTCCTTATGAAAAGGCTATCCTGGTTAGTTATTAGAGGGTGGTGACGGAACTGATGAGAAAATTATCAGTTTTAGTATCTACCGGTAATCTGGGAGATAATATTATTGAAAAGGACTCTTTTTATCGGGGAGTTAGACATGATATAGACTATCTGGCTGCTGATGCGGGAACTGCTGATGCCGGACCAACTTTTTTAGGAGGTGATCTTCCCCATAATCCAGTAAAATGGGAAGAACATGATATTGAGCTATTGTTGGTTACAGCAAGAATTAAAAATATTCCTCTCATTATCGGTTCCTGCAGTACAACTGGAACCAATAGTGCTGTAGACCGATATGCTCAAATAGTAAAGTCTTTATCTATGAAAGGTAAAATAAAGCCCTTTAAAATGGCTTTAATTTATTCTCAGGTTAGTCTGGAAGAAATAAAAGAACGTCTGTCCTTTTCTACTATAGAACCACTGGGAGCAGAAAGACCTTTAACTATAAGAGATGTACAAAGGACTAGTAATGTTACAGCCAGCATGGGAGTGGAACAAATAATTTATGCCTTTAAAAATGGTGCTCAGGTTGTTTTAGCGGGAAGATGTTGTGATGATGCAGTAATTGCTGCTTATCCAATTTATAAAGGCTTTCCAAAGGGTTTAAGTTTACATTTAGGAAAAGCTATGGAATGTGCTTCTCTAGTTTGTTTCCCCCAAATGGTTAAGGAATCGGTGATAGGTACTATTACTGAGGAATATTTTTCCATTGAACCTATGCATCCTTTGCAAAAGGCAACTCCCCATAGTGTAGCTGCCCACTCTATGTATGAAAGAACAAATCCTTTTATTCAAGCCGTTCCGGGTGGAATTTTAGATATGCATAATTCTAAGTATGTAGCAGAGTCAGAACGGGTATGCCGTGTTTATGGTAGCGAATTTATACCTTCTAAAGATGGATCATATAAAGTTAAATTAGAAGGAGCAGGACCAGTAGGTTTTAGAGCTTATCATATTGTTGGGATTCGCGATAATTTTGCTCTGGAAAACATGGATCTTATTTTAGATGATACCAGAAAGAAGGTAAATAAAATTATGCATCCTCTTCAAGAAGGCGTAGATTATCAACTATTTTTTCATGTTTATGGTAAAAATGCTATTATGAAGGATTATGAACCAATAAAGAAAATTAATACTCATGAATTGGCGGTGGTTATTGAAGCAGTGGCAGACAAGGAAGAAATAGTTAGCGAAGTAGTGAAATGTGCTAAATTCAGATTATTTTATATGAGTTATCCTGGTCAAAAAAATTCTTCAGGTGGATCTGTTGCGCTACTTATAGATGAACCCTTATATCCCCATAACCAGGTTTATCAATGGACCATTGATCATTTACTTCCTCTTAATGATCCCTTGGATCCGAAGATTTTCCAATTCAAATTCGAAATGGTTGGTATATAATTATGAATATAAAATCTAAAAAATCTACCACCTTTATTTCTCAACTGGGTAATTTTTATTCTTCCTTAACTTTATCTTCCCTTCCACCAGAAGTAATATGGAAAGCCCGAAGAGTTCTGCTTGATTTCCTGGCCACTTTGGCTGTTGGGATGCAAAAAGGAAAACTAACTCCAGTTGTTATTAAATATTTTCTTGAAATGGGAGGAGTTGAAGAAGCAACAGTTCTTGGTATGAAGAAAAAAATTCCTGTTTCAAATGCAGCCTTTCTTATGGGAGCCATTGGCCATTCAGTAGAACTTGATGACGGACACCGTTTTGGAACCTGTCATCCTGCAGTAGCTGTTATTCCAGCAGCGTTAACATTAGCGGAATATCATCAAAATAGTTTTCAAGATATGATTATAGCAATTATTAAAGGTTATGATATTATGCTGCGTGTGGCACGTAGTATTAATCCCTCTCATTTAAATAGAGGATTTCATACTACTGGAACGGCTGGGGTGTTTGGGTCTGCTTTGGCCTGTGCTCATTTGTTAGGTATGGATAGCTTAGATACTGTCTATTGCCTTTCATTAGCCGGTTTACAGAGTTGTGGATTGCAAGAAATGCTCCATGACCATCCTTCTATCAAGGTTATTCAGGCAGGAAGAGCTGCTTCAACAGGGGTATTATCTGCATTCCTGGTCAAGTTGGGAGCTAAATCACCACGAACCCTTTTCGAGGGGAAGCACGGTTGGCTGAAAGCCATGACTGATCAATTTTCGCAGGAAGCTTTATTAGGTGAGCTAGGAAAGAGATGGGAAATATTACATACTTATACCAAGTTGTATCCTACCTGTCGTCATTGTCACCCGGCAATTGATCTAGCTATTTCTGTACGGAAACAACTAATGAATGTTGATCTTAATGAAATAAGATCTATAAATGTAAAAACTTATCGTGTTGCTCTTTCTGAAGTAGCTGAAATTATAATACCTAATAATTTTGAAGAAGCACTTTTCAGTATGCCTTTCTCACTAGCCCTTGCCTTAAGAGATGGTGATGTGGGGTTAAATAGTTTTACCGAAGAAAATTTTAAAGATAGTATGCTTGTGAAGTTAGCACAGAAAGTCAGAGTTACACTTGATAAAAAACTTGATGCTCAATATCCATTACAAAGGGGAGCGATTTTACAAATAGTATTAAACAATGGAGACATCTTTGAACAAAACACTCCTTTGCCAAAGGGTGAACCTGAACTGCCGTTAACTGATGATGAGTTACGGGGAAAACTTAATAGGATAACCGCACCCTTCTATAAAGAAACATTTTCTAAAAATTTATGGAATATCATTATAGATTCAGACATTGATAGGGTAGATTACAGAGAAGTAATTACATTATTTCAGGAGGCATTTAATGAAA
>CAZGKY010000010.1:9247-30096 GCA_964525625.1 uncultured Atribacterota bacterium
GAAACCCATAACTGACTTAGCCCGTACCATTAGAAGTAAAAATGCTGGCAGTTTTTTTATTACTCTGGAAATTATCTTTGATGATTGGGAAATATATAAAAAGGTAAAAGAAAGTGGTAGCATATCACCCTTGAATATAGCACAGGTTTATGGTGTTTTACCGGATCAGATATTAGATTTTTGTTTTTATGACCCAGGTATGGGAATTAAAGCAAATATAAGGAGAAAAAATCCCAGCGGAGGTCCAGGGGAAAGTGATGTATATGGTTGCCAGCAGTATGCACCCTTATTCAACCTAATGATACCATGGGATGAATAAGCTCATTCTACCAATTAAAATATGTAGATATAGTGAATTATTTTCTTTTCTTACTATAGGGAGGGATAGTCATGGGGTTTGATAAAGGTATTTTAAAGAGAGCCAATTTAAAAGTTTTAACTGAAGGTGAAGTAGAAATAATACACAAAAATTCGCTGGAACTATTAGAAAAATTGGGAATGAAAATTCATAACAGTGAAATACTAAAAATATTACATAGATCTGGTTGTGAAGTTGATTTTTCAACAGAAAGAGTAAATATTCCTAAAGAATTGATAGAAAGTATTCTTGAGGAGGCACCAAGACAGATCCAGCTTTGTGGAAGAGATAAAAAACAAGATATGATTTTAGGAAATGGGGAATTGTATATTAGAACTACCAGTGGTGCTCCTCATATTTTAGATCTTGATAGTCAAAGACAAAGAAAGCCAACCTTGGAAGATTTTGCTCAATCAGTTAAACTTGTAGATGCCTTGCCCAACATACATGGAGTATCCATGGTTCATATGGTTCCCACTGATATAACGATCAATTTGCTGGATCTTTACACTGCTGAAGTTTCATTCAAAAATACTACAAAACATTTATTTTATGTATGTCACAATGAAAGACTTATTGAACCGGTCTTAGAAATGGCTGTTGTTATTGCCGGAGGTGAAGACAAGTTGTCCTCCCGTCCCTTACTTTGTGGGTTTTGTGAAGGAACATCTCCCTTACAGCTAGATACCAGTCAGGCAGAGTTACTTCTAAATTTTGCTAAAAGAAATCTCCCCATTTATACTCGTTCACATCCTATTGCCGGTCTGACTTCTCCTGTTACTCTGGCTGGAGAAGCTGCTCAGATGAATGCAGAGACTCTAGCTATTGTGTTAATTACTCAGCTTGTTAAACCAGGTACACCAATTATCTATGGCACATCGGCATCAGTTCCTAACATGAGAACTGGATCAACTTTTTCCGGTACGCCTGAAATCGGTCTCTTAGGAATGGTAATGACACAATTAGCAAGGAAATATTCTCTTCCCTCTGATATGAGTTGTGGAACTGACTCAAAAATTGCAGATGCTCAGGCTTCCATTGAAATAATCTTTACCTCTTTACCACCAATCTTATCTGGAATTGATTTAATGGGTATATCCCCAATTGATACTAAACTTACTTTTTCTTTGGAACAACTAGTAATTAATAATGAAATAATGGGATGGATGGCACGACTTTTAAGGGGAATAATAGTGGATAAAGAACATTTAGCTATGGACCTAATTAGAGAGGTAGTTCAAAGTGGAGGTAGTTTTATGGAGAAAGAACATACCGTAAAATATTTTAGGGAAGAATTATTAAATTCAGACTTGATGAATTCAGAACCACGCAGTTTATGGGAAAAAAATGGTTGTAAATCATTACAGCAAAAAGCACAGCAAAGGGTTAAAGAAATTTTAAGGAACCATACAACCGAACCATTAAATGATGATATGCAAAAGGAAATAAAGAAAATCATTCTGTTAGCTGAGAGATTGCTAAAAAATTAAGGTTATCTGATTATAAATAAGTATTTAATATCTTACCAGGTACCAAAGAATAGATTACTAGAGATGATTAAAAGAAGAAAATTACAAGAATAAAAAACAAAAAACCTTATTTTAACCGCTGGTGTACAATACAAAAAACCAATAATTCAACATATACGATAATTATATTATTAATACATAATACAACAAGCACCATGGCTTACTTTATTTTCTGGTGTACCTGTATTATAAAAATAAAGAGGTTATCAGAGAAAGCATTTTCTTAGAATGCTTTACTTCTACCGTAGGTGCAGGATAGGTTTTTCAATTTGGGTAAAGCCTCTTCCCTTAATTTAGGTATCTGTTTGCTTGTCAAACGCCATTGCCAGTTAGAATAAGAGGTAGCCGGATTATTTATTCTTGCCTCTTTCCCTAATCCCAGGAGATCTTGAACTGGAATAATGGCTAAATCTGCTACAGAGGATTGTGCCAATCTGATGAGTGCCCAGTTTATATTGGTAGCACTAATATCGTTTCCCAAATATTGTTTAATCAAATTCTTTTGATAATCTTTTAATTCACTCTGCCACCAACCTTTGATAGTATTATTATCGTGTGTTCCCGTATATACTACACAATTTGTGTTATAATTATGGGGGAGATGGAAGCTATTAGGAAAGCTCGCATCAAAAGCAAACTGTAGTACCCGCATACCGGGAAGCCCAAGCTGATTAATGACTTTTACTACATCTTCGGTTATGAGTCCCAGATCTTCTGCAATAAAGGGTAAATCCGGAAACTCCATTTTTAGCATGCGGAAGAAGCTATTGCCCCCTCCTCTTATCCAGCGACCTTTTATAGCGGTTTTTTCTTTAGTTGGAATTTCCCAGTAAGCAACTAAACCACGAAAATGATCAATTCTCAGCCAATCCACCATGGCCAGGTTGTGCTTTATACGTTTTTTCCACCAATTAAAACCCTCTTTGCGATGGGCAGACCACTGGTAGAGGGGATTTCCCCAAAGTTGACCAGTAGAGCTAAAATAATCTGGAGGAACACCAGCCTGGCCAAGTTGATTTTTCTTCTTATCGAGTTTAAAGAGTTGATAATTAGACCAGACATCCGAACTCTGATAGGTAACATAGATGGGCATATCACCGATAATCTTGATTTTTCTTCTATTACAGTATCCTTTAAATTGATACCATTGTCTGAAAAAGAGAAACTGGATAATTTTTAATCTCTCTAATTTAGCTGAGCTATTCTTTTTTATTTCTTTTAAGGTATCAATATCTCTATCCTTCAGTGGAGTAGGCCATCTATTCCATTTATAGTTAGTGAATTTCTGATGTAATAATTCAAAAAGAATATAGTCATCTAACCAGAAAGATTGCTTTTGGCAAAAATCCACATATTCTTGCTGTAATTTTGCTATTTTGGGGAAAGTGTTAATGGCTCTTTCTAATAAATTTTGTTTTATGGGATATATTTTGGTAAAATCTATTACAGATTTTTCGGGTAAAAAATACTCTTCCAAATCATTCTCTTGTAACAGTCCATCACAATAGAGTAGTTCGGGACTAATGAAGAGAGGATTACCAGCAAAAGCAGATCGTGAATGATAAGGTGAATTGCCATATTGTATTGTAGTAGGATTCAAAGGAAGAATTTGCCAGAAGTATTGTTGGTTTTTGCTTAGTAATTCAGCGAATTGATAAGCTTGTGGCCCCAGATCCCCTATCCCGAATCGGGAAGGAAGGCAAGATATTGGTAATAATAAACCACTAGCACGATGAGGAAACAGTTTTTTCACCCCCTTCTGTCTTTGTAATGTTGGTTTTAGGCTTTACTGGTAAAGAAATATAATCGAACTTATAATGAAATATTTTCTTAATATTAATAATTTTTACTATTAGTGTAATGCTAAATAATTAAGATTCTGGGAAAATATATGCTTAACAGACTATAATTTTTTCTAAAAAATAAATAATATATTTTTTATGCTCTTATGATGAGAAAAATTTCAGGATTTGTTAAGATATGTCGATTTTAAGCAATACCCCTAATTCTTTAAAATGTTCCCACCAGGTTGAGCTGTTTTTATCTTTTTGTGCTATCTGTTGCTGGAAAGAAGGCCAAAATTCCTGTTTAAGTTCGAAGTAAATATTCTGTGCGGTCCAGAGAGGCAAGGAAATCTCAAAATCCTGCATCTTTTTTAATAACTGGCTAATTTCCAACATAGATTTACTATCAGTAGGGTTTTTTCTTAATTTTTTCATAGCCTGATTTATCCATTCCACAACATTAAATTGGAAATTAGGCTGGTCTATGGTAATAGACCATTGTTCAATCTCCTCAAGTATGTTGTTGAGTCTTTCTAAATCAATTGATTTCTGGGAAAATATTTGCTTTAATTCCTGATTTAGTACCTGTTCGGTAATAAGAGAAAGGACTTTAGGAATGGGAATATTTAATTGTCTTAAAAAATTAATAATAGTCTGATTATCAATATAAATCTGGGCAAAGTTATTTTCTACTCTAGCTAGAGTAGGCTCCAGTATTTTATTAATAATTTTTCTTTGTTCATCTTTAAATAGATACCAGAGAGAATAGCTATTAGTACCAAAATGCTTGTCCATTAATCTAATAACATCTACTATATTAGCTTCTTTAAAGGAAGAACTTATTTCTTGTACCATTTCCTGATATGATTCCTTGTTCTGATATACTTTTACTCCCCCATTTACATTATGATCTCCCAAATAAAGAACTGCAAAACTTATTTTATCTTGTTCCAAGGTGATTTCTGAACGAATAGTGGCATAACCCAGAGCTATTTTTAATTGACCATTTTCATGTTGTTGAATTTCGTCCTCCAGGATTTGATAAGCATAGATACTTTTTTGTTTGCCATTAAAAAGAGCAGAAATGGCATAATGAGCCCCAACTCGTAGTAAATCAATAATAACTGGTTTGACTAGTAGTTGATAAATATTAGCTCCATTCTTGTAGCGATGAACATTACTGGGAGCCGATGCTAATTTTTTTATGTATTCATCCTCTAAATTAATAGATTCCAGTTCATTGATTAGTTGAATACAACGAGCAGCATACCTCATAATCTGTATTGTTTCAATCCTGGATATATCATCAAAAAACCAACCACAGCTGGTATACATTAACATGGCATTACGTTGCATTTCCAGATATTTAATAGCTCTAATCATTTCTTCTCTTTTCAGTGAATAGCTGGCGAATTTTCCCAAAAAATTCTGAATACCTTCTGGATGCCGATCAAGAATCACCTCAATATATTCATTTCTTGCTTGCCAGACATCCTTAAGGTAAAGGGAAGCCCCCTTTTCAAATATTTCTTTAGATTGGTCGCGTAGCCAGTCCATAGCCTCTCTTAATGGTTTCCGCCAGTTTTGCTGCCAATCGGGATGTCTCCCAGCTTTACAGCCACAGTTATTCTGCCAGCGTTCCACACCGTGGGAACAACTCCAGGAAGTGTTTTCCACAATTTGCACTTCATAAGTTGGTGAATTTAGTTCTAAAAATTCTCCATAATTGATAATTCTTGCTAAGTTGTTCTCTTCTATATAGTACAAACAGTAAGATAGAGCCATATCACCAAAACGATGATGGTGGCCAAATGTTTCTCCATCTGTAGCAATATGTACCAATTCTGGTCTTCTATTATCCTGGGAAAAAGAGGCTATCAATTGCTGAGCAAAATTTTCTCCATTTCGTAGTAAGTCTCCAAAGCTAATGGCATGAGCCAAAGGCCCATTATAGAAAAAGATGTTTATTGTTTTGCCAGAAGGTAAGGGACAACTATAAGGTAGTCGGGAATCAATATTGCCTTCTTTGACTTCTTGCCAGATATTTCCCTTTCCCATTTCCCTTATTCGAGCGGCCTGGTGTGGAGCAAGAATGGTAAATTTAATCCCTAACTCAGCCATTATTTCTAATGTTTCATAATCAACAGCAGTTTCAGGTAACCACATACCTTCAGGATAACGATGGAAGTGTTTCTGAAAATCCCTAATTCCCCAGAATATCTGAGTATACTTATCCCGGCTATCAGCCAGGGGCATTATGATATGGTTATAAGGTTGAGCAATAGCGGAACCATGACCGTTAAATCTTTTCTGACTGGATTTATCTGCCTCCAATATTAATTGATAGATTTCGGGTTGATGTGTTTTCATCCAGGTAAGTAGAGTTGGTCCAAAATTGAAGCTAATTTGGTTATAATTATTTACTATTTTGATGATATCTCCTTTTTTATTTAGAATACGCGAGGCAGCATTGGTCTGGTAGCATTCTGCCGAAATCTTTTCATTCCAATCATGGAAAGGATAAGCCGAATCCTGTAGCTCAATATCTTCTAACCAGGGATTTTCGCGAGGGGGTTGGTAGAAATGACCGTGAATGCAGAGATATTTATTCTTATCATCCATATAGTATACTCCTTTTATAAAATAAGTGAATTGGATTATATTGGTTGCCTTTTGAAGAAGATAATACCCAAAGGCGGAATAGTAATATTTACCGAATAGTCATATCCCTGACTGGGAATGGGTCTAGTTGTTATTTGACCCAGATTACCATGACCACTACCGCCATATATTGAGGCATCACTATTTAAGCATTCGCACCAAGTACCCTTTTCAGGTACACCAATGCGGTAATTATACCAGGGAGTGGGAACAAAATTACAGACAATCAAGACTTTTTCTTTACCCTCTCTGTCTTTTCTCAAGAATATCAGCACACTATGTTCCCAGTCATTACTTTCAATCCATTGGAAGCCATTATTTTCAAAATCAACTTCATAGAGGGCTCTTTCCTGCTTATAAAAATAATTAAGATCTTTAATCCACTTTTGTATTTCCTGATGAAATGGTAATTGCAATAAATCCCAGTCTAAGGGCCGGTCATGTTGCCATTCCTGTCTTTGTCCGAATTCACAGCCCATAAAGAGAAGTTTCTTACCAGGATGAGCGAACATATAACCAAAAAGTAGACGTAAATTGGCAAATTTTTGCCAATCATCTCCCGGCATTTTTTCCAATAATGATTTTTTACCATGAGTTACTTCATCATGAGATAAGGACAGGATAAAGTTTTCATTAAAGGCATACAAAAGGCTAAAAGTTAGTTCTTGATGATGATATTTTCGATAAATAGGATCTCTACTGAAATAAGAAAGGGTGTCATGCATCCAGCCCATATTCCATTTTAAACTAAAACCAAGTCCTCCCAGATAAGTTGGCCGGGAAACCATAGGCCAGGCGGTTGACTCTTCAGCAATCATTTGAATATCAGGGAAAAAGAGATAGGCAGTTTCATTGAGCTTTTTCAAAAAGGTAATAGCTTCTAGATTTTCTCGCCCTCCATATTTATTAGGAATCCATTCTCCCTCTTTGCGTGAATAATCGAGATATAGCATAGAAGCAACTGCATCTACCCGAAGGCCATCAGCATGATAACAATCCAGCCAGAACAAGGCACTACTAATTAGAAATGCTCTTACCTCATTACGACTATAATTAAAGATGTAACTATTCCAGTCAGGATGAAAACCCTTTCTGGGGTCCTCATGTTCATAAAGATGAGTACCATCAAAGTAAACTAATCCATGTTCATCACCAGGAAAATGAGAGGGTACCCAATCCAGGATAACCCCAATTCCCTGTTGATGAAGGTAATCGATTAGGTACATCAGATCTTGTGGTATACCATAACGGCTGGTGGGAGAGAAATAACCTACCACCTGGTATCCCCAGGAACCATAAAAAGGATGCTCCATTACTGGTAATAATTCAATATGAGTAAATCCATTTTCTTGACAATATCGAGCAAGTTCCGGAGCAATTTCCCGATAGTTAAGAAAACCTTGCTCAGCATTTTCCTTTCTGCACCAGGAACCAAGATGAACTTCATAGATAGAAAAGGGCTGATTTAGCTGATTTTTTACTTTGCGCTGTTCCATCCAATATTGATCCTGCCATTGATAGTCCAGATCCCATATGACTGAAGCAGTCAGAGGTGGTATTTCTCCATAGAAGGCATAAGGGTCTCTTTTATCAACACAATATTGGTGATATCTAGATTTGATATAGTATTTATATTTCATACCCTTTTCCAAGTTAGTAATAATTCCTTCCCAGATACCACTGTTTGTGTGAATTTGTTTTAGGGGATGAGCAGACTTATCCCAGGTATTAAAATCACCTATAACAGAAACATATTCAGCATTGGGTGCCCAAACTGCAAAATGAACACTCTTTTCTTCTTGATGGGGTACAAAATGAGCTCCTAAATGTTTATAAAGTTGAAAATTAGTACCTTCATTAAAAAGAAAAACATCTTTCTTACTTAGCAGGGAGTAATGGTATGAAATCTTATTCTCCTTTTTCATTATCAATTGCTCCTACCTCAAAGAGAATCCCTTTCAATGGTATAGCCAGCCAGTCAGGTCTATTATTCATCTCATAACCTATTTCATAAATTGCCTTTTCTAACAAATATATACTAAGTAGTTTACTAATTACTGTTTTATCTTCCGGGAGAATAGAAGGATCGATATATTCTAGATAAGCATTAAGAAATACTTTACTTATGTAGAAGGTCCATAGTTTTGCCCAGTGTTCCAGTTCATTATAATCACCAGCAATTTTCTTTTGGATTAAGGGGGTAAAAGCAGCATAATAGAATGAGCGCAACATGCCGGCTACATCCTTCAAGGGACTGCGTTTCAATCTTCTTTCTCCTAAGGGTTTAGCGGGTTCCCCTTCAAAATCAATTATATAAAAATCATTTCCAGTATAGAGTACCTGACCAAGATGATAATCACCATGTATCCTGATCTTTTTTGCTTTAATTTTTTGCGACAAAATATTCTGACAATGAGTAATTATTTTAGATTCCAATTGGAGAACTTCTTTTAGGTCCTCCTGTACTTTTTCCGGGTATTTATTATAATTCTTACTTAAGGAAAGAAATATTCTCTTCAGCAGGCTTTGAATAGATTGAAAGACTGAACGTTGATAAAGAAGGGAAAAGGATTCTGGTTTAAAGTCAGGATCTTGAAAACCTCCACCCAGGGCATTATGCAGTTCGGCTGTTCTTTTACCCAAAAGATAAGTCATTTCTATAAAGGGTGCTCCTATTAGTTCTTGCACCATATCGGGTATATCCTGTTCTGTTTTTTCCCAAAGGGAAACAGGAAGAGCAGGAACTTTTTCTATTTGATTGAGTTGAGCCAGGACTCTTTCATAATATCTGATGAGATAATCCTGGGCATAATCCCAGGCATTGCCCTCACTGGGAACATAGGGATATAAGATACCCAGAGTAACCTGGGAACCATCTTTTTTCTGATATTCCAGTGCACCAGCAAAAGCTGGTACATTCTTATAATTAGTTTTTTCTGTTATATATCTTACTATTTCTAAATCCGGGTTTGTTCCCTCATCTAGTTTGCGGAACAATTTAAAGATTAATTCGCGGTCATACAGAATAGAGGAATTACTCTGTTCTGTAGCAAGTAAATAAGAACGTTCAAGCTTATTAATGAGGTGGCGTACCTTTTTAAAATATTTACCAGGGTAAGCCTTTAATTTTCCCTCTGATGCCGGGATTATTCTTCTTCGGGCAATCAGTTGTAGTAAAGTTTGGTGGAAAGAGGTATCTAATGCTGCATCATAAATTATTCCTTCTTGTTTTGATGATTGGTATTGGAATAATACTGATTGTGGTCTTTCAGTTAGGATTTCTTTAGCCTGTTCCATTTCCAGAAAGGAGAGCGGTATATGATAATATTCTTCTGGAGCAGCGGAATAACTTACTTTAATAATTAATACCATGCTTACACTATCTCGGTTATTTATAGGAATTAGCTCGACAACATTGATTTTTAAAATCTTCTGTGACTTACTACCAAACCAGCGCTGGTCTTTTAAAAATTGTGGTAAGATCTCACTTTCTATTCTGGTTTTTAAACGATTGGTAAATAATTGCCTCCAATCTAATTTAGATTTAAGCAAAGGAATTTCTCTGAATTTTTTCTCCGGAGAAAACTCTTCTTCTTTTTTTAATACAAACCAGAAATAATCATAAAAACCCAGAGTCATTATATAAGGTTTGTCCTGGATAACTGGAAAAGGATTTTTACTAAATATTTCAATAGGAGTATAACCGGCATATGGAGAAAGATCTAATTCTGCGACCTGGGAGAAGCGAGAGAGGTTTACCACTACTAATATTACTTCCTCTTTGTATTTCCTAAGAAAGGCCAGGATTTTAGGATTTTCAGGATGTAAAAATTCAATAGATCCACGTCCAAAAGCCTTGTAATTTTTTCGCATATTAATTACCCTTTTCATCCACCAGAGAAAAGAGGTTTGATTTTGTTCCTGGTTCTCTACATTTACTGTTTCATAGTGATAGGCTGGATCTATAATAACCGGCAGATAAAGTTTCTGAGGATTGGCCCGGGAAAATCCAGCATTACGATCTGCACTCCATTGCATAGGAGTTCTTACCCCATTACGATCTCCTAAAAAATGATTGTCGCCCATAGCAATTTCATCACCGTAGTATATGGTAGGAGTACCAGGTAAGGAGAAAAGCAATATTTTCATAATTTCCATTTTCCGACGATGATTTTCCAATAAAGGTGCCAGACGTCTTCTAATACCGAGATTTATTCTAGCCGTTTTGTCTCGGGCATATACTCTATACATATAATCCCTCTCTTCATCGGTAACCATCTCCAGGGTTAGTTCATCATGGTTTCTTAAAAAAAGAGCCCATTGACAGTTCTCAGGAATAGAAGGGGTTTGGTCCATAATATCAATAATCGGAAAGCGATCTTCCATTCTCAGAGCCATAAACATGCGGGGCATCAGTGGGAAATGAAAAGCCATATGACAGACATCTCCATTTCCAAAGTAGCGAATGGCATCCTCTGGCCATTGATTAGCTTCAGCAAGAATCATACGGTTCTGGTAATTGCAGTCAATGTGAGCCCGCATCTTTTTTAAAAATTCTAATGATTCTGGTAAATTTTCACAATTGGTACCTTCCCGTTCAAAAAGATAAGGCACTGCATCCAACCGTAATCCATCTACACCCATCTTCATCCAGAAATCAGTTATTTTTAAAATTGCTTTTTGAACTTCTGGATTATTATAATTTAGATCAGGCTGATGAGAATAGAAGCGGTGCCAGAAATATTTATCATTTTCAGGATCTCTAGTCCAATTGGAAGTTTCAAAGTCCTGAAATATAATTCGAGCATCCTGATATTTATCCGGTGTATCACTCCAAACATAGAAATCTCGCCATTTTTTAGGAGCATTCTTTTTTCGGGATCTTTGAAACCAGGGATGCTGATCAGAGGTGTGGTTGAGAACCAGCTCAATAATAACCTTCATTTCTCGCTTATGAGCTTCTCTCAAGAAATTTTTAAAGTGGCGCATATTTCCATAATGGGGATGAATGTCATAATAATTAGATATATCATAACCGTCATCTTTTAAGGGTGAAGGGAAAAAAGGTAGTAACCAGATGGCATTTATCCCCAAGCTTTCTAGATAATCCAGTTTCTCGGTAAGACCTCTGAAATCACCTATTCCGTCACCATTCTTATCATAAAAGGTTTTCACATGAAGTTCATAGATAATAGCGTCTTTATACCATAAGGGATTTTCGAGAAAGTCTTCCTGGCTAAACATATAATTTTTATTCCTCCTAACCAAAATAATCAAATTGATTTTCTTTTTTCAGGTATTTTTTTATTCTAATAATATGGGCTGGTAGCACATGGGGGTTTAATTCCACATAGTTATATTCCCCTTGCCAGATATATTGACCACCACCTAACAGGTCATGGGCTAAAAAAGATTGTTCTTTAGGAATTCCCAGCTCATACAAGGGGACTTTGACCCAACCGGATTGGGTATAATGTGGGTCTAAGTTTATTACTACTAAAAGAGCATCAGTACCCTGTTCATTAAACTTGGCAAAATAAAGTAACTTATTATTTTCCACCGGTAAAAAAAGAATATTATTGGTTTTCTGAAATTCCGTGTTTTCCTCTCTAATACGATTAATAGTGGTAAATAGTTCTCTGGTGCTTTCTTTTACCTCTTCCCATGGCCAGTGTTTGATTTCATATTTTTCAGAATCACAATATTCTTCTTTTCCTGCTAAAGGCTTGTTAATAAATCGTTCATAAGGAGGTCCATAGATACCATAATTGGAAGACAAGGTAGCTGCTAATAAAAACCTGATCAGGAAAGCAGGCTTACCACCAGTCTGTAAATATTCAGAAAGGATATCGGGAGTATTAGGCCAAAAATTGGGACGAAAATATTCTCTAACCTGGGTCTGAGTTAACTCAGTTATATAATCTATTAATTCCTGTTTGGTATTTCTCCAGGTAAAATAAGTATAGGATTGACTGAAACCAAGTTTGGCTAATCGGTACATTATTTTAGGTCTAGTAAAGGCCTCTGACAAAAAAACTACCTCAGGATAGTCTTTTTTTATTGAGGTAATTAACCATTCCCAGAATAGAAATGGTTTGGTGTGTGGATTATCTATTCTATATATTTTTACTCCCTGTTGAATCCAGAAGAGCACAATATTTTTTAGCTCTTCCCAGAGTTCTTTCCAGTGTTCAGTTTCAAAATTAAAAGGTACAATATCTTCATATTTTTTAGGTGGATTTTCAGCATATTGAATAGTACCATCCACTCGCCAGCGGAACCATTCTGGGTGTTCTTTGATATAAGGATGATCCGGTGAACATTGAAAGGCAAGATCTAAGGCAATTTCCATTCCATATTCCTGCGCCTTCTTAATGACTTCCTGAAAATCTTCCAGGCTTCCCAGCTGGGGATGGATAGCCTTATGTCCACCTAATTCACTACCAATAGCCCAGGGACTTCCTGGATCATCTGCCTTGGCTAACATAGTGTTATTTTTACCCTTGCGATTGGTTTTTCCAATAGGATGGATAGGAGGAAAGTAAAGAACATTAAATCCCATATTAGCAATCTCTGGAATCCAGTTCAGGCAATCACGAAAAGTACCATGAGCACCTACTTTTGCAGAACAGGAACGAGGAAATAGTTCGTACCAGGCACTAAAACCAGCTCTTTTTCTGTCTACTATCACCCTTAAGTTCTTATCATAACGGGTAATATGATTGGGTAAAGGATATTTTTTGAGAAATTCTTTATCCAATGCTCTGGTTAATAATTTTATTATCTCTTCTTGCTCTTCGCCTTTTTGAATAAGGGTAATGAGTTCTTGTAAAACAACTTTTTTCTCCTTATCTTCAACTTTGTGAGTTACTTCAGCTAATAAGGAGAGACCACTTTTTAAATCAACTGCCAGATTATCCTGACCAGTTGCCTTTTTTTGAATATCCTTCCACCAAGTAGCCAGATGGTCAACCATTGCTTCTAAAGTGTATTCATAAATACCCTGCTCATTAACTGAAAATTCTCCCTGCCAGAGGTCATTAACAATAAATTCCATAGACTTCTTTTGCCAGAGCTGTTCTCCCTTTTTTCGAAAAAGTAAAAAGGCTTGAACTTGGTCATGTCCATCAGCATAAATATCAGCAGTAACCTTTACTTTTTCTCCCTCTATTCTCTTAATAGCAAATTGACCATTATTAATTTCTGGTTGTACATTTTCAATGACAACCCTTTGTTTTCCATTGATTTGATTTAAATTTATAATTTTTTAAAACCCTTTCTATTGTTGTTACTGTTATTTCTTTTATTTTTTATTTTACAGAAAAATCACTCCAATTACGATTCCAAATATTTGGTTATTGATTTTAACATTCCCTGAGCAGAACGGGACATATTTATTCTTCTAGCTAATTCTTTGGCACCAAATACATCACGTATCCAGTTGGCAAAATCGTTGTTTTTTGAATGGACATGATAGCTAAATAATTCCTGGTCCATGTTAACTAACTGATCGATCAATTCAGCTAAACTCTTTATAGGTATACCATTGTGCAGATAGAAATACTGCTCTGTGCTTGGTGCCTCTTGGTAAATATCAATTTTTTTATTCCTGGTAGCCATTTCTTATCCTCCTTATATTATTAAAGAATCAGAAAATACACTTAATTTTTACCCTTACTATTCTTTTCTTGTCCCTAACTTATCTTTTACTACGCTCTATTATATATTATTATACAACATTATAAGATAAAAAATCCTTAATTTAAAATCAAAAGTCTTTTCTTATTAAGTTAATATGCAAAGTTTAAATAATTAGATTAATTAGATGTTGATCATCTGGAGCCAGTTAATGAATTTAGAACCAGGACAAGCCTTATTTAAAATTCTTTAATAATATATTCTATTAATTAATTAGTCAATACTAAGGAAAAATGTTTTGTTTTGAATTTTGGTTGTAATTTCTTATGTTTTTTGTTTTATCAGAAAATTTTAATGACTTAAGAAAATAGTAATAAAGTCCATAGTTGAGAAATGACTTTCTATCAATATTTAATATTATATTGATTCATTGGACACACTTTACAGTAGAAAAATACCCGATTTCTTTTTTTTAATAAGAATTTTTCAAAATGTTTAAAATATTGAAAGAAAATATCTCTTATTTACGTATTAATTAGTAAGTATAGAAAAAGTCTAATACCAAAAAAGAAAGGAAGGAATTTATGAGAACTCGAAATTTATCAAGGAGTGTTGAATTCTTGCTAATCATTGCCCTGCTAATCGGAAGCATCACTGTTTTGGCTATGGCTGATACTCAGGAAAGAGAGATTATAGGAATTGGTAGAGGTATACAGAGAAATCAGTTCTTAATGCAGGAAGAAGAATGTGACTGTGATGGAGAATGTGATAGTGAAAACCAGGAAGGTAAACAGCCGGTAAAGATAAGTGGAGCAGAGTTGCGAAATATGAAAATTGTTGATATTGCTCATCTCTGGGAAATCGATGCCAATTTACTATTAAATAATTTGGTAACGAAACTAAATCTTAAGCAAAATTACACTGTGGATAGTACTATCGATATGCTAAGATTAGAAAATCGCTTTTCCCCAAGCCAGGTAAAAATTATTGCAGATAACCTCAAAGTTTCCTAACTTACATAATAAACAGAATATCTTTAAATTTCTCCAGCTAGTCCCTACCCTTATTGGTGGGGATTAGCTGATAATATCCCCGCTAAATCCAAGTCTCAGTGGCCTTAAAAGCACTCTTTAGATAATTGCAGTCCGATAATCTTAATATGCCTATTTTTAGCAAGATGATTATCCCATCTCCTTTAGGAAATCTCTATATTTTAATAAAGCCTCTGGCCAATCGACTTTATTGATTTTCTATTTAGGTGGGTCATCTTGAATTTATCCTCCTTAATATTTTTAGAGTAGCTTTTAGTTATTGGGGAGGATTTTGATAATCCATTTTAAGTTCTCCTAGTAAATTTTTTTACTTTTTTGAAAAATATTGCATAGATTTGTTTTAAGTTTTCCTGTTAGTTATTAGTATTTACTTATTACTTATCCAGTAATTTGTTCCAATTTAATTTCCATTATTTTTAAGGTACAGGAGAATAAACTCAAGTTGTTGACACGAACAAGGAATAAAAAATATTTGCCATAGCAGGAATTATCATTGTAGAATAATGAAAATTATTGCTAGAAAAGATCGGGAATGCATTATTATAAAGAAGTTAAAAAGCCTAATCGTATCTGGGGAAAAGTATTACGATTTTTAACCAGTACTTATTTGCATTGGAAGATAGATATCCACGTATCACAAAATGATACCAAGAGTTTGTCTCCCCCTTATCTTGTTTTGGCCAATCATGTAACTTACTGGGATCCCTTTTTAGTGAATATGTTTGTTTCAGAACCAATATGCTATATTGCTGAAGCGGTATATTTCAGAAATCCTTTCTTTCGGCTTATTCTCAATTCGGTTGGCTCTATTCCCAAAAAAAGATATTTGAAACAATATCTACCGGTAAAAAGATTATTTCGCGCTAAAAATTATGGAAGAATATTGGGTATTTTTCCTGAAGGTGAACGGAAATGGGATGGAACTACCGATTTCAAAGATTTACTGGCCACAGCTAAATTAATTAAAAAATTAGATGTTCCCGTGATAACGGTTAAGATAGAAGGTGGATATCTTGCTTATCCACGGTGGGCTAAATTAGCAAGAAGAGGTAAGGTAAATTTGAGTTATACCTTATGTCTTACCAGAGATGAGGTAGGTCAATTATCCATAGAACAGATTGAAGATAAAATAAAAAAATACCTTAATCACGATGAAGTGGATTTCCAGATTAAGGAGCATAATAAATATCTTGGCAAAAATTTAGCTGAAAATTTGGAACACCTTTTATTTGTCTGCCCTAACTGCCTATCTTTCAATACGCTTGTTTCTCATCATAATCAATTAACCTGCCATAAGTGCCAATATGGTGTAGTTTATAATCAATATGGTTTTTTAGAAGGATTACAGAAAAAATTGTACTTTGCTAATCTCAGGGATTGGAATCGATGGCAGAACCAATTTCTCAAAGAGTTTATTGCTGAGAAATATCGGATAAAAAACCAGGATGGTAAAGATATTTTAAGAGATACTGAGGTGCAAATATTTGCCGGTAGTTTAAATAAGCCTTTTACTTATGTCGGGAAGGGGAATTTATGTTTAAATCAGAAGGAGTTGTATTTTGAACTTCCCGATAGAGAAAATTATTACTTTTCATTGGATAAAATTACTGGCCTTAGTGTCCAGTTTCAAGCAGTACTGGAGTTTATCTATCAAGATAATATGTATCGATTTAGATTCCAAAACCCCCATCTATCTGCCTACAAATGGGTTCAATCCATAGGTATTACCCGAGAAAAAATAGACGAGCTAAACACAGCACAAATTTTTTCTTAATATTCTGATTATAAGTTTTGAAATGCATTTTTAAGGCGTTGCATAGCCGTGACTACTGTGGACTTAGGACAGGCAAAGTTAAATCTCATAAATCCTTCTCCTCCTGAGCCAAACCATTCTCCCAGATCTACGGCTATCTTTGCTTTTTCCAGTATTAAGGAATAGATTTCTTTGGTGCTCAATCCAGTTCCTTTAAAATCAATCCAGGCTAGGTATGTTCCCTCAGGTTTTTTCATTTGTACCTCAGGCAAATTTTTTTTGAGATAATCTATAACATAATCAAAGTTATTCTCAACATATTCTCTTAATTCTTCTACATAGCTATCCCCATGAAGATAAGCAGCTTCCCCAGCAATAGGAGCAAATACATTGGGTTCAGGATAATTATTAATAAGCATTCTCTTAGCCAGTCTTTCTCTTATTTCCTTATTTGGTATTACAATTAGGGAGGCAGCCAAGCCAGCTATATTAAATGTTTTACTGGGCGCGTAAGAGATGATAAGATTCTGCGTGATGGCATCTGGTAACTTTCCAGCTGTAATAAATTTTTGCCCTTTCATTATTAGATCAGCATGAATCTCATCAGAGAAAATTAATACTTCATTATCCACACAAATCTTACCGGCACGATGCAATTCGTCTCTAGTCCATACTCTACCGACTGGATTATGGGGATTGCAAAGTATAATGAGTTTAGTATTGGGGTCTTTTGCCAATTCTGCTAAACCTTTAAAATCCATACTGTAAAAACCATTATTTTCAATTAACTGGTTGTTTTGTACTCTTCTTCCACAATTAATAATACTTTCTCGAAAAGGATAGTAAACAGGATTTTGTATAATGACTCCATCGCCAGGTTTGGTAAACTCTTGAATAGTAGCATTTATTGAGGGTACTATTCCACTTATAAAGAGCATCCACTCAGTAGGGATTTGATAATCATAACGTCTATCAAACCATCCTCCAGCAGCTTTTTTGAAAGCCTCTACAGCATCAGGTGAAACATACCCATAGATTCCATGTTCAGCTCTTTTTTTAACTGCTGTGATAACCTCAGATGGACATAAAAAATCCGTATCGGCTATCCACATTCCTAAAGCTCCCTGAACATTGTAACCGGGAAATTTATGTTCAAAGCCCTGCCATTTTAGACTAAAAGAACCGCTATCACCGCCTCGTGGGATAATTTGATCAAAATTGTAATGTTTCTTCATTTTCCCTTCCTCTTTTTTCTTATTATGTATATTTTGTTTAGAAATAACATATATTAATTATTTGAAAACCTGATACCAAATTATTAATACTAGCTAGATTGTATCTATATTTTTAATTGATCTTTTAGTATTTAGTCCAAAATAAATCCTTAAAAATATTTCTAATTTAGAAAAAACCTCTTTTTATTATCTTTCAGTGTACTAATATAAATAATATGGGTCAAGCTATAAAATGATAAGATAAAAAAGAAAGTGATTATTGACTTTGTTATGGACATCTCTATAATAAACATTATATATGTTTCGAAGTACAAGATTTAGTTTATAATGTTTTTTACAAATTAATTTTTATTTATAAAGGTTTATCTGGTGAGAAATCTATACTTAACTCGTGTTTTTCAATTAATCTGGGGACTTTTTCTTTTTGCTCTTGGTATTGCCTTTACCATAAATGCACATATAGGATATGCTCCCTGGGATGTATTCCATGCCGGATTGGCCAAAACAACTAGTATTAGTATTGGTAATGCCTCAATTATAATTGGTATTATTGTTGGTCTCTTATCTATATTGCTTGGAGAAAAACTAGGACTAGGCACTATATTAAACATGGTATTAATTGGTATCTTTCTAGATATTATTAGGTTTCTTCATGTTATACCGATTGCAAATAATATAGTAGTCGGTATTATGATGTTAATTATAGGATTAATAGTCATTGCCATAGGAACTTACTTCTACATGAAACCGGGATTGGGTGCAGGACCCCGGGACAGTTTAATGGTTGCCCTTACCAGAAAAACAGGTTTGCCTATTGGTATCTGTCGAGGAATGATTGAAGTATTAGTAGTTATCATTGGTTGGAAACTTGGAGGTATGGTTGGAGTAGGAACTATATTAGCAGCATGTACTATAGGCTTTTGGGTACAAGTGATCTTTAAATTTTTTAAATTTGATGCTACCAAAGTAAAGCACGATACAATTGATCATACCTGTAAAATTATCTTTTGTAATAATAAATAACACTGGCTTGTTAATTTATCTCAAAATCATTTTGTACTAATGATAAGTTTTTCATCTTATAAATTTTTATAAATCTACTTTTAAAATAGTAATATCACTTTTTAGATTTTTCCTTTTCTTTGTGGCAAGATAATATTGAGCAAAAGAAGCCCCCAGCATAATTATTCCCAGTAAAAACCAGCTTAAACTATAAGAGCTACTTAAGTCAGCAATATATCCAAAAATAGGGGGAGCAATCATCATTCCTGAACGCATGAACAGTGAAGCCAATCCTATAGCAATGCCCACATTCTCTTCTTCTACTACTTCAGCGATTGATGCGTTAAAAATTCCAGGCCAACCGTAGCCAGAAAAACCTAATAGAAATGCTGAGCAAAAAAGTATTACCTTAGGAAGACTTAAGTGGAAATATACAAGACTTATCATCATGGTAGTAAAAAAGAATAATAATCCCATATATAAAAAGGTTTTTCTCTTGTCGGATTTCAATATTTTATCGCAAAATATCCCCCAAGCAGCTCTTCCTATAATACTACCTAACTGGACAATGGCAAATCCTAGACCGGCAACTGTCTCAGATAAATTATAATCCAAAAATAAAAAAAGTGTGAAATGGGCAGTAATAGTATTTCCCATCATACCTAAAAAGAATCCAAAAACTGAAATTTTTATTAATTCTCTGTTTTTAAGCAATTGGAAGAAACATTGCCAAAAGGAAAGATAATTTTTATTATCTTCCAGAAGGTTATTTTTTACTCTCTTTTTTTCCCGGTAAAATTGGTAGATAAATAAAGCAATGAGGAGAGCCATTAAACCAGGTAGTATTATTGTTTTTCTCCATCCAAGTATAGTGCCAAAGTGAGGCAATAATACAGCTCCCAGTAATCCCCCTATGGGAAAGGCCATACTTTGTATACCTAACGCAGTGCTTCTCTGTTTTTGAGGAAACCAATTTACGATACATTTATTGACGGT
Source organism: uncultured Atribacterota bacterium (assembly GCA_964525625.1). Lineage (GTDB taxonomy): Bacteria > Atribacterota > Phoenicimicrobiia > Phoenicimicrobiales > Stramentimicrobiaceae > Stramentimicrobium. The sequence goes on from CAZGKY010000010.1 coordinate 29,256, forward strand.
AGGTAAATTAAGACTTATAGAAAGACCGGTAAGTGCAGCTAAAAAGAGAATTGCTGGAAAATTTGGAAGAATAGAATGTAGAATATACAAAATGCCCATTAGAGAACTGCTAATAACCAGACCCCATTTTGAACCTTTTATATCAACCAGACGTCCAGTGTAAATAGACACAAAGGCTGAGGTAAGGTAGAATAATGTAGAATGCAATCCCAGTTGAGTCCTGGTTAAGTGGAATTCTTTTTGCAAAAAAGGAAATAAGGCAGCAAAACCGTCTCGATAAATACCAGCCATAATAGAAGTAAGAGAAATAATCAAGAGAATAGACCAATTAAAAAAATCTGTTGTTTTACTTTTCTTATTAATTATTTTCATAGAATATAGTGAATAATTAAAAAATATTGCTATTTGGTAATTAAATTAATAATAAGTTTATTTAGTCCATAACCTGGATAGACTATTGAATTATAAAAAACTAAACATTAAGTTAACTCAATCCAGTGTCATAGTCAATAATTTTTTCACTTATCATAAATTGAACATTACATCCGCCTGACGGGTAGCTACAAAAACTTCTCCCAGAGGTTGGACTTTTTTCTTGCATATCTTTTGTTAGGATCTTTTTTATTAAATTTTATTGGATTATGTGGTAAAAAGTATAAACAATCGGGGCATCATAGTGATAAATTTAATACATAATATGATTATCTCCCAAAAAACTAACTATTTAATATAACTCAACTTTGACACCTGTTCTTTGAAAATCCTTTAAATACGGGACTTATAGCATTTAAAAACAGACGTACCACTACAGGGATACCTTATTCAGATGGCATTTCCTGGA
>CAZGKY010000011.1:0-16737 GCA_964525625.1 uncultured Atribacterota bacterium
CTACACCCTATCCTACACTCTTTCCCTACACGACGCTCTTCCGATCTTTATCCCATTATTGCCATTATTTCAGCTTTAATATGGGGATTATTGGTAATAATTTTAAAATATGCAGTTGTGGGTTCCTTAATTTCCGTATTAAGTATGTTTTTTCTCTCTTTTATCTTTGAAACAGCAATTGAATTCAAGTATTTTTTATTAATTATTAATCTATTTGCTTTATTACGTCATCGTAGTAATATTATTCGTTTAATTCAGCATAGAGAGAATAAAATAGTATCACCTAAAAACCATAGCCAAAAAAAGATGCTTAATATATTATTGTGCCGGGATTGATTAAAATCATATGCAATAGTAACTTTAAATTACTATAAATAACTGTGGTTAAGAAATAGAAAAATATTAGTTCCTAAAAATATAATATTAAAAGTATTAAAAAATATAAATTAGTTATAAATACAACACAATATGTACTACACACTACAAGTATTTAGTATATAGTTTATGAGGGAGTAATTGAAAGCAGTACTGATATATAGTCATATTACATACAATTTTGTGGGGATAAATGTATGAGATTGCCACGCCAAGCTAAAGCTTGGCTCGCAATGACTCTGACGTTTATTGCATTAGTATATAGTATATAGTTTATGTGGGTATAATTGAGAGAAGTACGGTTTATAGTTTATGATTTTTAGTTAGATATTTTTTGGGTATAATTGTAGGCTATAATTCACATACCACACAATACGCACGACGCACCACGAAATACTATCCACCAACGACTAACGACTATTTACGATATACTGGTATACGGAACTAAATGACGCAATACTCATTATGCCATACTAGTTACTATATACTAACGACCAAATACCAACGACTAACGACTAACTACAGTATACGTTATACTGATATGCTGATATAGGGAACCAAATAAGGCAATAGGTATAACTAACTACTACATACTAAAAAAGGGGGTCTCAAAAGGAATTATTCCTCTTGAATACCTGAATTAGAAAGAGAAATTTATGGAAAAAGGACTTATTATTGTTGAATCACCAACAAAAGAAAGAGTATTAAAAGAAATGATTGGTGAAAAATTCCTTATTCTTTCCAGTAAGGGACATATAAAAGATTTACCAAAATCAAGAATGGGTATTGATATCGAAAATAATTTTCAGCCAACCTGGATTATCATTCCCGATAAGAGGCAGATACTTAAAAATATTAAAAATTTAGCTGAGGATAAAGAAGTAATATTGTTGGCAACAGATCCAGATAGAGAAGGAGAAGCAATTTCATGGCATATAGCACAGGAATTGAATATTAACCATAAAAAATGCAGAATTACCTTTAATGAAATAACTAAAAATGTTGTTTTACAAGCCATAGAAAATCCTAGAGAATTAAATATGAATATAGTTAATTCTCAAATTGTCAGAAGATTACTAGACCGTTTAGTGGGATATAAAGTTAGTCCTTTATGTTACAAATATGCCCAAGGGAAAAGCGCCGGAAGAGTACAATCAGTTGCAGTTCACTTGATTGTAAAAAGAGAAAAAGAAATTGCAGCATTTAAATCAGAAGAATTCTGGAAAATAAATGTGTCCCTATTGAAAGAAAATGATAAAAGAGATAATGCCTTTACAGCCTTATTAGTATCAAAAAATGGCACTAAAATAAAGATTGAAAATCAAAAAGATGCTGAATTATACTGTAAAGAAATTGAAGGATATGAATTTGTAGTATCCAAGATTATCATAACCAGAGAACATAAGCATCCTCCTCTTCCTTTAAAAACTAGCACTCTACAGCAAATAGCTTATACTAAATTAAATTTTACGGTAAAAAAAACTATGCAAATTGCTCAGCAATTATATGAAGGAATTTCTATAAGTGGTATTGGAACATTGGGATTAATTACTTACATGAGAACAGACTCTACACGACTTTCCGATGAAGCAAAGAGTAATGCTCGAAAATATGTCTTAGATAAATATGGTAAAGAATACTTAGCTTATATTAAAGGGGATTTACCGAAAAAAAAGAACAAAGAGACCATAAAAGTGCAGGATGCCCATGAAGCAATAAGACCAACTTCAATAAATCTTGAACCAGATTCCATTAAAGATAACTTAACATCTGATCAATATAGACTATACCGTTTGATTTGGAATTATTTTTTAGCAAGCCAAATGAAATCAGCTTTATTAGAAAGAAGAAATATTAAAATTAGAGCTAGTCACTATACCTTTGAAGTTAACGGAACTAGTATAATATTTCCTGGCTATCTTAAAATAATAGGAGAAAGTGAAATCGAAAAAGTAATTATACCAGATTTAAAAGAAGAGGAAAAATTGGTCTTACTATCAATTAATCCTAAACAATCATTTACTAAGCCTCCTGCTAGATACAATGAGGCCAGTCTGGTAAAAGTATTAGAAAAAGAGGGTATTGGTAGACCTAGTACCTATGCAATTATTATTGATAAAATATTAAGCAGAGGTTATGTAGAAAAAGAAGACAAAAAACTAATTCCTACTAAATTGGGAATGGTGGTTGATCAATTTTTAATGGAATACTTTCCTAATATAATAAACATTAAATTTACAGCTATTATGGAAAGTGAATTAGACAAGATTGAATCAGGAGAACAGGATTGGCAAAATATTTTGCAAAAGTTCTATGAGGCTTTGTTATTTAATATTGAGAAGCTCATAGATGAGCCACCTCAAAAATTAATACAGAAAACCAGGGAATTTACTGAAGAAAAATGTACGGTATGTAGCAACCAAATGGAAGTTAAAAATGGCCCCTATGGTAAATATTTAGCCTGCTCAAAATACCCGCTGAAGCATCCCACCAAGCCGTATCTGATTAAAATTGGCCTTTCCTGTCCACAAGAAGGATGCACCGGGGAAATTGTAAAGATAAAAACTAAGAAAGGAAAATATTTTTATGGATGTAGTAGATATCCAGATTGCAATTTTTCTTCCCAGTTTCTTCCTGTAAATCAAAAATGTCCAGAATGTGATTCAATTTTAGTAAAAATTACCAACAAGAAAGAGGGCAGTTATTACAAATGTAGTAACAAAAAATGCCATTATCATGAAAGGGAAATGAATAAAAAATAATGAATAATAGCATCATAAATTTAAAGGATATTCAAAATTATAAAAAATATTTAAAAGAAAAAAAGAATTTTTCCAATAATACAATAAATGCTTATATTAAAGATATTATTAGCTTAAACCAATTTATCCAAAATAATAAAACATTAAATGATCTAACTAAGATAAATTATCAAACCATAAGGGGTTATATATTCAACTTAATACAAAAAAAATATAGTGATAGAACAATTGCTAGAAAGATATCATCTTTTCGAGTTTTTTATAGATACTTAATTCAAGAGGGTTTTCTTGAAGAAAATCCTGCAGAATATGTGCAAATTCCAAGAACAAAAAAGAAATTGCCTGATTTTTTATTTTTGGAAGAAGTACTAAAATTAATTGATTCACTACCTGTTGATACTCCAATAGGTATTAGAGACAAAGCTATCTTTGAATTGTTGTATGGTACTGGTATCAGAGTAACTGAATTATCTAATCTCAATAAAAATGATATAAACATGGATGATGATACCATAAAAATTTTAGGTAAGGGCTCAAAAGAAAGAATTTTACCATTAAGCCAACCAGTAAAAAATGCTTTGCAAAACTACTTAATAATAAGAGATCGGATTCCCAGGAAACGATGTTATAATTCCTTATCTAAAAGTGCGCTATTCATCAGCTGCTTTGGGAAAAGGCTTACTGCCAGAAGTATTAGAATGATAATTTATAAAAAAATGCAATTAGCCTGTTTAAATAAAAAGATTTGCCCACATGTTTTTCGTCACACCTTTGCAACTCATTTATTAAATGGAGGTGCAGATCTACGTTCAGTGCAAGAATTATTAGGGCATGAAAGTTTATCAACTACCCAAATTTATACTCATATCACTAAAAATAAATTAATAGAAAAATATAAGCAATATATTCCTAGAAAATAAAATAAACAATTTTTTGTAAAACTGGTAAAATATTAATAAATATTTTTATTATGGAAAGTTTTATAAACTAAATTTTTTAAACTTACTAAAAACATAAAAGAAAGTGGTAATAAAAAATGTATCAAGGAACAACCATCCTTGCTGTTAGAAGGAATAATGAAATTGCCATTGCGGGAGATGGCCAAATTACCCTGGGGAATACTATAGCTAAAAACGAGGCCAAAAAAATAAGAAAGATATATCATAATAAAGTATTAACTGGTTTTGCTGGTGGTGCCGCAGATGCTTTAACTTTATATGAAAGGTTCGAAAATAAGTTAGAAGAATTTCATGGTAATTTAAAAAAAGCATCTATTGAACTAGCCAAAGATTGGAGAACCGATAAAGCTTTAAGGAGATTAGAAGCCTTACTTATTGTGGCTGATTTACAAAATATGTTTACAATTTCTGGTAATGGTGATATTATAGAGCCTGATAAACCGATAGCTGCAATAGGCTCTGGAGCTCCCTATGCTTTAGCATCTGCCCAGGCTTTACTTTACTTTACTCAGCTAACTGCTGCAGAAATCGCTTTAGAATCATTGAAGATAACAGCCTCAATTTGTATCTATACTAACAATCATATTTCTGTGGAAAGCATAAAAGGATAATAAAGGAGGATTGGTTTTGGAAGACTTGACCCCATCGGAAATAGTAGCTGAATTAAATAAATATATTGTTGGTCAAAAACAGGCTAAAGAAGCTGTAGCTATTGCTTTAAGAAATAGAATTAGAAGAAAAAAACTACCCAAAGCATTAATGGAAGAAGTAACACCAAAAAATATTATAATGATTGGTCCAACTGGAGTAGGAAAAACAGAAATTGCTCGTAGATTAGCTAAATTAGTCAGGGCTCCTTTTATTAAAGTGGAAGCCACAAAGTTTACTGAAGTGGGTTATGTGGGCAAAGATGTTGATTCTATGATAAGAGACTTGGTACAAGCTGCTGTGCAATTGGTACGTAAAGAAAAAATTGAAGAAATCAAAGAAAAAGCACTACAAAATGTTGAAGAAAGAATATTACAGGCATTGCTTCCTATTGCTCAAATTAAGATCAAAGATAGTGAGGATACCACTAATAATAATTCCGAAAACAATAGTATTACTACAAATATTAATAAAGAAGGAAATTTGATTGAAATCGAACCAACTATTAGTAGCCGTGATTCTCAAAAAGAAAGGTTACTGTTAACTAAAGAGAAGTTAAGAAAGAAACTGCGAAATGGAGAACTGGAAGAAAGAGAGATTAGTATTGAAATTGAAGAGCAAAGTGCTTCTGCAATAGAAATATTTTCCAATATGGGAATCGAAGGAATCGGAATTGATTTTAAAGAAATCTTTGACAAAATGATACCAGGTAGAAAAAAGAGAAAAAAAGTTAAAATTTCAGAAGCAAGAAAATTTCTTCTAGATGATGAACTGGAGAAATTATTAGATATGAATAAGATTGCTAAAGAGGCAATTTATAGAACTGAGGAACTGGGTATTGTATTTATTGACGAAATTGACAAAATAGCCATGCAAGAAAAAACTTACGGACCAGATGTGTCTAGAAGCGGGGTACAAAGAGATATTCTTCCTATTATTGAAGGTTCCACGGTAATGACAAAGTATGGTGCAGTAAAGACTGATTATATACTTTTTATTGCTGCTGGTGCTTTTACTGTTTCTAAACCTTCTGATTTAATCCCTGAATTACAGGGAAGATTTCCCTTGCGGGTGGAATTACACAGTTTAGGCCAGAAGGATTTAGAGAAAATATTAACTGAACCAGATAATTCATTAATAAAACAATATAAAGCACTGCTAAGGACAGAAGGAATAGAGCTTGATTTTGAAAATGAGGCTATTAAAGAAATTGCCAAAATATCTGCTCTGCTAAACGAACAAAATGAAAATATTGGAGCAAGAAGGCTATACACGGTCATGGAAAAATTATTAGAACGAATTTCTTTTAATGCCCCAAAAATAACTAAGAAAAGAATTATTATCACAAAAAAATATGTTTCTACCCGATTGCATAATATTATTAAAAAGGAAGATTTAAGTAAATATATTTTATAGTATGAGATTATAAAAATAAATCAATTTCTTAAACAAAATAAGCACATCCTATTAAGAAAATTACCTTATTAACAACAAGTTTAATTTATTAGAAAAAATAATTATTGTTGTTTTAATGCACTTTTTTGAAGAGTAAAGAGATTTTTTATTTAAAAATTATAAAGATATTTAATTAAAGAACTGAAATCACTTTTTAGTTTTAAGAATAAAATATTAAATTATTGTTTGCTACAGGATTAGTGATATAGCTAAGATAAAAGATGAGTTCAAAAAAAAATTTAGTTTTTTTCAATAATTATTAAGTATTTGGTGAGAATAATAAAGATTAAATCATAGTAAAAAATATATTTTAATAAAACATCTTCTTGGGAAAGAATCTAAGAATAACTCAAGCAGATAAGATCTTAAGTTTATAATTTCGCATAAAATTTTGTTCTATAAACATATCTAACTTGAATAACAAAGCTAAGTATGTTATACTATTTTGGTTTTTGTTTTTAATTATTATTTTATTTCCCATCTCAATTAGTTAAACAATATGTTAAATGGTAATGAGTATTAGAAATGTAAACATATATTACCTGAATCAGGTAATATTTTGATTAAATAAGATAATATTAAAATCATTATTAAAAAGGAGAGTGGCCATTTGAGTGTTGTATCAATGAAACAATTATTAGAATCAGGTGTACATTTTGGACACCAAAAAAGACGTTGGGATCCTAGAATGAAACCTTATATCTTTACTGAAAGAAATAATATTTACATTATTGACTTGCAACAGACAGTTAAACTTATTGATGATGCCTATAATTTTGTACGAGATATTAGCAGTAAAAATGGTACCATTTTATTTGTAGGGACAAAAAAACAGGCTCAGGAAGCTATAAGTTCCGAAGCAGAAAAATGTGGTATGCCTTATGTAAATTATAGATGGCTAGGGGGAACACTAACTAATTTTAACACCATTAATCAAAGAGTAAGACATCTTTTTCAGCTAGAAGAAATGGAAAAAAGCGGCAAGTTTTCTCTATTACCAAAAAAAGAAGTAATCCTTTTAAAAAGAGAACAGGAAAAGTTAGAGAGGGTACTAGCTGGTATCAAAAATATGGAAAAACTTCCTGATGCACTATTTATTATTGATCCCAAAAGAGAAAGAAATGCAGTAACAGAAGCTAAAAAATTATCTATACCTATCGTGGCAGTGGTTGATACTAATTGCAATCCTGAAGAGATCGATTATATAATTCCTGGTAATGATGATGCAATAAGAGCAATTAAATTATTAACTTCTGTCATTGCTGATGCTGTATTGGAAGGTAAAAAAATATATTCGGAAGAAAATATGAAAATTGCTGTATAATTTTAATTTTATTTTAAGTCTAACTATTTATTAAGGAGAACCGGGGAAAATGACAATTAATGCTCGGCTAGTTAAAGAATTAAGAGAAAAGACAGGTGCTGGTATGATGGATTGCAAAAAAGCATTAACACATACCAATGGGGATTTAGAAAAAGCCACAGAATATTTAAGAAAAAAAGGTATTCAAGCAGCAAGTTCAAAATTAGATCGCAAAGCTTTAAATGGAATAATAACTTCATATATTCATTTAAATGGTAGAGTGGGAGTTCTTCTGGAAATTAATTGTGAAACTGATTTTGTTGCTAAAACTCAAGAGTTTAATGAGTTAGCAAAAAATATTACCCTACAGATTGCTGCTGCTAATCCTAAATATGTCCGCCGTGAAGATGTACCAGAAGAAGTCATTCAGAAAGAAAGAGAAATTTACCGCAGCCAACTGGAAAATAGTAATAAACCAGAAAGGATAATTAAAAATATCGTCGAAGGTAGACTGAATAAATTTTTTAAAGAAGTGTGCTTAATCGAGCAGGATTATATTCGTAATCCAGAAATTACTGTTAATCAATTAATTTTGGAAACTATATCCAGAATAAAAGAAAATATTCAGATAAAGAGGTTTGTTAGATATCAGCTTGGAGAGTGAAAAAATATAAAATTTTATAACTTTTTAATTAAAATTTTATATTAAAAAAATTATTATAATCAAGATGAAAAAAGAACAAGCTATCTATAAAAGAATATTATTAAAATTGGGGGGCGAATCTTTCGCTGGAGAAGAAAAAGTTGGTATTGATATTGAACGAGTAAAATTTATATCATCAGAATTAGCTGAAATAAAACTAATGGGAGTCCAGATTGCTATTGTTATAGGAGGAGGAAATATTTTTAGAGGCAGAGAAGCGAGTGCTAAAGGAATCAATCAGGTCTCTGCCGATTATATGGGGATGCTTGGTACAGTTATTAATGCGCTTGCTTTACAAGATTCTTTAGAAAAGCTTAATATTGAAACAAGGGTCCAAACAGCTATAGAAATGAGAGCTATTGCTGAGCCTTATATTAGAAGAAGAGCAATAAGACATTTAGAAAAAGGTCGTATTATTATTCTGGCTGCTGGAACTGGTCATCCTTTTTTTACCACAGACACTGCAGCAGCTTTGCGAGCTATAGAATTAGACGCTGATGCTATTCTTAAAGCTACCAAAGTTGATGGTATTTATGAGTCAGACCCTTTGTTAAACACCAATGCCCTAAAATTTAAAAAGATTAGTTTTTTGGAATTTTTAAACAAAAATTTGAAAGTTATGGATGCTACATCTATCTCACTATGCATGGAAAATAAAGTACCAGTAATCGTATTTAATTTGAATTTACCTGGTAATATAAAGAAAGTAATTTTAGGAGAACCAATTGGTACTATTGTAAAGGAGGATTAGATATGTTACCTGAGATAATAAAAGAAGCTGATTACAAAATGAAGAAAGCTCTGGAAATAACCAAAGAAGAATTATCTCAAATTAGAACTGGAAGAGCTTCCTCTACCCTGGTTGAAAATATTAAAATTGAATATTATGGCATTTTAACTCCTTTAAAAGATATAGCCAATATTACTATTCCCGAGTCTGATTTAATTGTTATCCAACCATGGGATAAAAATTATGTGAGTGAAGTGGAAAAGGCTATCTGGAAAGCTGATATTGGATTAACTCCTAACAGTGATGGAACTGTTATCCGACTTTCCATTCCTCCCTTATCAGAGGAACGACGTAAAGAAATTGTCAAAATTGTAAAAAAAGAGATAGAATCAGGAAAGGTCGCTATTAGAAATGTGAGAAGAGAAATAAATGATCAGGTGAAGAGAATGGAAAAGAAAGGAGATATTTCTGAAGATCAAAGTAAGGAAATTTTAAAGAAAGTGCAAGATTTAACAGATTCCTATATTAAAGATCTTGATGAAATTTATAAAATCAAAGAAGTAGAAATAATGAAAGTATAATTACAAACAGTTTTTTTACTTTATTATATTCTTGAGAGGATGATTTAAGTAGATTCTAATAAGATATAATAATAATTTTTTCTCAAATATTATAAATATAATTCCCCCAAATAAAGATAAATAGTTAGGTAAGGCAATAAATGAGATTTATGATCATAAAATGGGGGTTTTTTTATAAGAATCAGAGATAATATATGTTAAAAAATAGTAAGATTAATTCAAAAAAAGTAGATTTAAAATTGGTCCCCCATCATCTTTGTATTATAATGGATGGTAATGGCAGATGGGCTAATAAACATAATCTACCACGTGTTGCTGGTCATAAAGCTGGTATTAAAACAGTAAGAATGGTAATAAGCGAATCTATCAAAGCTGGAATCAATATTTTAACATTATATGCTTTTTCTACCGAAAATTGGAAAAGACCAAAAGAAGAAATTTCTTCACTTATGAACCTCTTTCAGGAAATTATTGTAAAAGAAAGGGGAAATCTGCTAGAAAATAATATTAGAATAAGATTTATTGGTCACAGAAAAAATTTACCAGTTTCACTAAGATTAGCTATGGAAAATATCGAGAACGAAACAAAAGAAAATAAAAAATTATTATTAAATATCGCCTTGAATTATGGGGGTAGATCTGAATTGTGCCAGGCTCTTCAATTATTATCGGAAGAAGTTTTAAAAGGGAAGATGGAACCATCCCAAATAACACAAAATGTTATTAGTAATTATCTCTTTACTTCTGGATTACCGGACCCTGATTTATTAATAAGAACAGGAGGGGAATTACGTATTAGTAATTTTCTTTTATGGCAAATTGCTTATACAGAACTTTGGTTTACCAAGACCTTTTGGCCAGACTTTTCAAAAAAACAATTCTGGAAGGCGTTAAATAATTATGAAAAAAGGGTGAGAAAATTTGGGGGAAAAGTTTGAGAAAATAAATTCACGCACACTTACTATTATTATTGGACTACCAATAATATTGTTAATAATTCATTTAGGAGGTGCACTTTTTTACGCTACAGTAACTATGGTTGCTCTGCTGGCTTATCTGGAGTTATGGTACATATTAAAACAAAAAACATTCCAACCCTCTTTAATACCAGGGTTAGTATTTATGCTATTCTTTTTATTTCAAAAAAATATACTTGAGCTTTATCCCAATATTAAATTAATTTTTACTCTGTTATTTCTCGTAATAATTTTAGCCCATTTTTTCATAAAACCTCACAAATACAGCATAATCAATATCGCTATAACCATATTTATAGCTATATACATTGGACATTTTTTGTCATTTTTGATAGAAATGCGCTCACTTCCCAATGGTAAACTATTACTTGTTTTTTCTTTATTTTGCACTTGGGTAAATGATACTCTTGCCTATCTGGTTGGCATTAATTTTGGGAAAAAACATCCTTTTCCTTATCTAAGTCCCAACAAAACTCTAGAAGGAGCTATTGGTGGAGCCATTGGTGGAGGAATATGTGCTGTAGCTTTTTATTCAGCAATTCCTTTGCAGCTATTTCACTTGTTTTTATTAGGATTTATTGCTGCAATTTTTGGCCAAATAGGCGATTTATTCGAATCATTAATAAAAAGAAATTTTGAAGTAAAAGATTCTGGTACCTTGTTGCCTGGACATGGTGGGATTTTAGATTGTATAGACAGTATCTTATTTTCTATACCAATTCTCTATTATATTTTTTCAACTTTTACTATAACAATATAATAAATTTAAAATCTATGGAGAATATTTATTCACATGAAAAGGAACGTAACAATATTAGGTTCAACAGGTTCTATAGGAACACAAACCTTGCAAGTAATTCAAAATGAACCTGAAAACTTTGAAGTTTTAGCATTATCAGCCTGGAAAAATATGGAATTGTTAAAAGAACAAATTATACAATATAAACCAAAATTTGCTGTAGTTAGAGATGATAAATTAGCAAAAGAATTAATCAATAGGCTCAACAAGAAAATAAATTGCCATATATTGTATGGCGAATATGGCCTTACTAAAGTTTCTACTTTACCGGATGTCAATTTAGTTGTTGTTGCTATTACTGGTATGGCAGCTTTAAAACCAACTATGGAAGCTCTTAGTGCTAAAAAACATATCTGTCTGGCTAATAAAGAAATTATCGTTGCCGCTGGTGAAATAATAATGAAAAAAGCTAAAGAAAATAATATTAAAATAATTCCTATAGATAGTGAACATAGTGGTCTTTTTCAATGTATAAGACCTGAATATTTTGAAAACATTGAGAAATTAATTATTACTGCTTCAGGAGGGCCATTTTATCATTTAAAAGAAAGTGCATTAGAAAATATATCTGTGGAGGAAGCATTAAATCATCCTAATTGGCAAATGGGTAAAAAAGTTTCCATAGATTCCGCAACCTTAATGAATAAGGGGTTAGAGGTTATAGAAGCTTATTGGCTCTTTGATATTCCTTTAAATAAAATTGAAATCTTAGTTCATCCACAGAGTTATATTCATGCCTTAGTTCAATATGATGATGGAAGTATAATAGCTCAAATGAGCAATCATGATATGAGAATTCCCATACATTTTGCCTTGCATTATCCCAGAAGAGTAAAAAATATTCTTCCCAGAATTAATCTGGCCAAAATTGGGCAATTAACTTTCAAAAAACTTGATGCAAAAAGATTCCCCAGTATTGAATTATGTTATGAAGCAATTCGCCAGGGGGGGACTCTACCTACAGTTCTCAATGCAGCCAATGAAGTTGCTGTTAATGCCTTTTTAAATCAAGGATTGAGGTTTAAGGATATTATTAAAGTGGTTTCCGCTGTTATGGAAACACATCAAAACCAAATGCACCCCAATATTAATGACATTATTTGTCAAGACCGGGAAGCTAGAAAAATAACAACGAAAATATTAAAGGAGAGTATCTAAATTGATAACCTTTTTTGCTTTTATCTTTGTCTTGGGAATAGCCATTCTTTTTCATGAATTGGGACATTTTGTAATGGCAAAAATATCAGGTATAAAAGTTTTTAAATTCTCTCTGGGTTTTGGACCAAAGATAGCCAGTTTTTCATGGCAAGGAACTGAATACATATTATGTCTATTTCCTTTTGGAGGTTATGTTAAGATGGCTGGTGAAGGTATGCAGGCTGAAACTGACACTTACTATCAGGAAAAGGGAATAGGGGATAGTATTCCTGAAAATCAAAGGTTTGATAAAAAATCCCTTCTTACCAGAACATCTGTAATAATCAATGGTCCTTTGATGAATATTATCATAGCTATTTTTTTATTAATCCTTGTCTTTTTCTTCTCTGGTACAGTTACTGTATCCAATACTATCGCTGAAATTACACCTGATTCACCAGCTGCCGAAGCTGGGCTTCAAAAAGGAGATCAAATTATCGCTATTAACTCCATAATAATTGATAATGCTGAGGAAATTTCTAAAATAATAAGTAGAAATAGAGATAATCTTATATCTTTAAAAATACTAAGAAATAAAGAATATCTAGAAATAAATCTTATACCATTATATAGTGAAGAATACGATAGAGCCATGATTGGAATTACCCTGGAGCTAACAAGTAAAAAAATGTCTATCCTACAGTCTATTGGCAAATCTATTCTAACCACTGGTGAAATATTTCGTCTAATTATAAAAGGATTTTTAGAAATGTTTACTGGTAAAATACCAGTAGAACTAGCAGGACCGTTAGGTATTGCTCAAATGGCTGGGGAAGCAGCTCAGTTTGGGTTTTTAAGTTTGTTATTCTTTACTGCGGTAATTAATATATTTTTGGGAATTGTTAACCTTTTTCCTATCCCTATTCTAGACGGTGGTCAAATACTCTTATTATTAATTGAAAAAATAAGAGGTAAACCACTACAACCAGAACATATTAATTTTTTATATATTATAGGTATTGCCTTAATTATCCTGATCTTTATTATTGCAACTTATCAAGATATTTTAAGAATAATCATCAAGTGAAGGTTTCAGGAATAATAATGTTAGATTTAGTTAATATAAAAAGAAGAAAAAGTAGAACTGCCAGGATAGGTAATTTAGCTATTGGAGGTAATCATCCTATCTCTGTACAATCTATGACCAGCTGTGATGTTAAAGATATCAATACAACCTTAAAACAGATAAAAAAATTAGAATCAGCAGGTTGTGATTTAATTCGAATCGCTTTTCCTGATCTTGAATCATGTCAATTAATACCAAAAATCAAGAGTAAAGCAAAAGTTCCTATCGTGGCTGATGTACATTTTAATTATCTAATAGCATTAGAGGCTATTAAGTATAATATTGATGGTCTTCGACTTAATCCTGGTAATATTAAAAAAGAAAAAGATATCATTAAGGTTATAGAAGAGGCTCGAAAAAAAAATATTATGATTCGTTTCGGCATTAATGCCGGCTCTCTGAATAAAAACATTATGGAAAAATATAAAGAACCAAACTATTTAGCTTTAGTAGAAGAGGCTGACCAGTTAATTAATTTCCTACAAAAGATGGAATATCAAAATTTTGTTATTTCTATTAAATCAAGTAGTGTCATTGATACAATAAATGCCAATAGAATTATTGCTCAAAAATGTGATTATCCCCTCCATATTGGTATTACTGAAGCTGGATTTGATCAATCAGGGATAGTAAAATCTACTGCTGGAATCAGTATATTGTTATACGAAGGAATTGGAGATACTATTAGAGTATCTTTAACTGGAGATCCAGTAAAAGAAGTTTTAGTGGCCCAAGATATATTACAAGCATTAGGAATAAGAAAAACCGGTATCAATCTTATAACATGTCCAACTTGTGGCAGATGTCAAGTTGATATCTATAAAATTGCCAAGAAAGTCAAATTTGTATTACAAGATATTCGCTCACCTTATACCATTGCCATTATGGGCTGTATAGTAAATGGTCCTGGAGAAGCAAAAATTGCTGATGCAGGAATAGCTTTTAATAAAGAAGAGGCAATGCTATTTAGAAAGGGCAGTTTAATTGGTAGGTATCATAATATTGAAAAAGCTATAGATATTTTAAACCATGAAATAAGGATTATGGCTAATAAATAATAAATAAAGTGATTATAATGCTTTACATTAATAGTATTATTTTTTAGGAATAATTATGTGAATAATTTTCAAAAGGATAAGAAACAAATGAAAATTTCTGTTATAATACCTGCCTATAATGAGCAAGCCACTATTGCTGATATTATAAAAACATTAAAAAAAGTATCTACAATCGATTCCATTATAGTTGTGAGTGATGGCTCAACTGATCAAACAGTCGAAATTGCCCATTCCCTCAAGGTAGATGTTTATGAAATGAAAGAAAATATTGGTAAAAGTGGTGCCATAAAAAAGGGTTTTGAAAATACCAATTCTGAGATATTACTATTTTTAGATGCGGATTTAATTGGTCTAAAAACAGATCATATCTATTCTTTAGTTAATCCCATAATAAATGATTGGGCAGACATGACTATTGGTATTTTTAGTAAAGGTAGGCTTATCACAGATCTTTCTCAAATGATAATGCCTTATCTTTCTGGTCAAAGAGCTATGAAAAGAGAAATCATAAATCTTATTCCTGACCTGGATATGTTAAAATACGGTTTAGAAGTTGCTATTACAAAAACGGTAAAAAAATATAATTATAGAGTAACTAAGGTGAAATTAAACAATTTGACTCATATTATGAAAGAAGAAAAGTATGGAATTTTGGAAGGGACAAAAAAAAGATGGCAGATGTACTGGGATATTGTAAAGCAACTAAAATCTTAATTAAATGCTCTTCCTAAATATCAATATAGTTTGAAACTTTTAGACAATTGACTTAATAAATATTTTGTGTTACATTTTTAACTGTATGTTCTTTTGAAAAATGGTGAACTTCACACAATTAAAAGCAATAAGAGAAAAATTATTTGAATGTTTTAAGTGTTAAAAATATTAAAGATCAGATAAAATAAAAAGATTAATTATCTGGAGAATGATGTCATGTTGAAAAAAATTGTGAAAGACCTATCAGATGTGGAAAATGAAGCAGAATATATCATTAAGAATGCTCAAAAGGAAGCTCAAAAAATGATAGAAGAAGAGAAAAAAAGGCAGAAAGAAATTAAAGAAAAAATGATCTCCGAATACCATAAAAAAGGTCGAGATTTAGTAGAAGAAAGAATAAAGATGGCTAATGAAAAAGCCAAAACAATATATGTTAATAGTAAAGCAGAAATAGAGAAAATAAAGAATGATACAAAAAACAAATTTGAACAAGCTGTAGAAATGGTCATAAATCAAATGGTGAAATAACTATGGCTATATCTCAAATAAGTAAATTTTATATTTTTGCTCATCTCTCCATAAAGGAATCTTTGCTTAATGAGTTACAAAGATTAGGCTGCTTAGAAATTTTTCGTATTGAAGAAAAAGAAGAATTGCACAATTGGAAAAATGTAGATGAGGATACCACAAATGTTACTTCGGTTAAATTAAATAATGTTAAATTTTGTATAGATTTATTATCCGGTTATGGCAGCGAAAAAAGAAGTGGATGGGGGTCTCTATTATCAGCAAAAAAACCTTATAACTATGATGAATTGGTCAAAATAGCCCAACAGTTTGACTACGAAAAATTGTTTGTACAATGCAAAGAGCTGGATAGTGAATTAAACGAGCTTAAACTACAAGAAAATAAATTGATATCCGCTAAACAAGAAATCCAAAATTGGCAAGATTTGGAACTTGATTTTAGCGAATTGGATCAAAGAAAATATATTAAATATCTTCTTGGCTTTATAACTAAAAATTACTTTAATAATTTAGTGCAGGATTTAGAAAGCCAGGTGCCTGAAATTTTTGTTCAAAAAATTAAGGAAGAGAAGAATAGAATAAATATTATTATAATTACTTTAAAAGAAAATCTACTTAAAATTGAACCTATCCTACAAAAAAATAATTTCGAATTATATAAATACAGCCACTCTTTTGCTGGTACTCCCAATCAAATACTGGAAACAATTTCTAAGCAATTGATGGTGATTGATAAAAGAAGATATGAGATTGAACAGACGCTAACAAAATTACACCGAGAGAATGAGCTTATTTATCCCTTATATGATTTTCTAGCTATTGAGCAGGAAAAAGAGGAAACAAAAAAACTTTTAAAGAAAAGTGAAAGAATTATAGATCGGA
>CAZGKY010000011.1:16747-28395 GCA_964525625.1 uncultured Atribacterota bacterium
AGGTTGGGTACAAAATAAGGATATCCCAAATTTAAAAAAACACTTAGAAAATAAATATAGGGAATATGAAATTAATTTTATTGCACCAAAAAAGGATGAACAAACGCCAGTAGTTCTTGACAATCATAAACTGGTAAAACCTTTTGAAATAATTACTGAGCTCTATAGCCTGCCAAACTACCATGAAATAGATCCAACTCCAATCCTTTCTATATTCTATTTTGTTTTCTTTGGGCTTTGTCTTTCTGATGTAGGTTATGGTGCTGCTCTGGCACTAATAAGTTATACTGCCATAAAAAAACTAAAATTCACAGAAGGACCTACCAAATTTTTTAGATTGCTTTATTATTGTGGAATATCAGGAATTTTGGGGGGAATACTTGTAGGTAGTTGGTTTGGTGATATTCTGAACTATTTACCGCCAATTTTTAGTAATTTAAGAAATGTTTTAATTCAGAAGTTTGCTTTATTCGAACCGACGGATAATCCTTTACCACTCTTAATGTTAAGTCTAGCCCTGGGAGTAACCCAGGTTTACACAGGAATAATTTTAAAATTTATAGATAATGTTAGAAAAGGCAAGTTATATGATGGTTTAATGGATCAGGTTTCCTGGCTCTTTCTATTAACTGGAATAATTTTAGTCTTGTTAAAAGGCATGATACCACCTATTATTGGAAAACTATCCTGGATAATCACATTTATTGGCATTATAACTATTGTCTCAACTCAGGGTAGAAATAAAAAAAATATTTTATTAAGAATGGGTAGTGGAATTCTTGCTTTATACGATATTACTGGTTATTTGAGTGACGTTCTTTCTTATTCCCGGTTATTTGCTCTTGGATTAGCTACCAGTATTATTGCCCAGATGTTTAATATGCTATCCACAATGATTAATATTCCTTTTATTGGTTTCTTGTTAACCATAGTTATATTAGTCATTGGACACACTTTTAACTTATTAATTAGTGGACTGAGTGCCTTTATTCATGACGCAAGATTACAGTATGTTGAATTCTTTACAAAATTTTATCAGGCTGGGGGAATTCCTTTCAGACCTTTTACTTTTAAAACTACCTACATTAAAGTTGAAGAAAATAGCAAATAAATTTTAAATTATATTTCACTTAAAATATTAATTAATATTTATTAAAGATTAATACAATGGAAAGTAGAAAAGGGGGATATGACTAATGACCGATGGTATTGTTCTTGCCTATTTAGGAGCTGCCTTAGCCATAGGCTTAGCTGGTTCGGGTTCTGCAATAGGTGTTGGTATAGCGGGAACAAGTGGAAGTGGAGTTATGACCGAAGATCCAGGAAAGTTTGGTTTGGTGCTTCTACTGCAAGCATTGCCTGGCACTCAAGGTATTTATGGATTACTGGTGGGCTTTTTAGTTTTAACCAAAATAGGCATTTTTGCTGGAACACCTGCTACCTTAACTATTAACCAAGGACTGCAAATATTGAATGCCTGTTTGCCTATTGCTATTGTGGGTTTCTTTTCCGGAATATATCAGGGCAAAACTTCTGCTGGTTCTATTGGACTTATTGCTCGTAGACCTGAAGAAACAGGAAAGGCAGTAGTAATGCCGGCGATGGTGGAAACTTATGCTGTGCTTTCTTTGTTAGGCTCTATACTATTATTGAATGGAATTGTTCTTTAATATCTGAGGAGATTTATTTTTATGTCCATAAAAGAGATTAAAGAGAAGATATTACAAGAGGCCTTTGAAGAAAAACAGAGAATTATCAAAAATGCCGAAAAAGAAATTGATTATATAAAAAACGAAGCTAAAAGAGAAAATGCACTAATACAAAAAGAAATTTTGGATAGATACCACCAAGAAGCTGATCTAAAAGAGAAAAAAATTATTACTGAAGCTGTATTGCAAGCAAAAAAAAGCATCCTTTCTGCAAAACAACAAATTATTAATAATGTTTTCTCTGAAGCCTTAAATAGAATAATGAAATTTGATGAGAAAGAGTATTTATCTTTGATGGAAAAACTTATTCTGAATAATGTAGAAACAGGTAATGAAATTGTTTACCTGGGAACTAAAGAGAGAAAATCCATTAATCAAGAATTTATTACTCAAATTAATAAAAAATTAAAATCCCAGGGTAAAAAAGGGGAATTAAAAATTTCTGAAGATCGCCTTGCTATTATGGGTGGAGTCATTTTAGGTATGGGTGAAATTAGAAAAAATGCTTCTTTAGAAGTAATTCTAGAAAAAGTTAAGGATGAAATGGAAACAAAACTTAACCAATTTTTATTTTCTAAGGATAATATTTAGGGATCAGTATGCTCAAGTATATCAATGAAACTACTAATACTTTAGAAGAATATGGATATGCCTGTGCACGCATAAGAGAATTAGAAAGATTCCTTTTAAACCAGGATATTATTAACAAAATGATTGATGCACCTGATTTAGATAAAGCTTGTAAAGTATTAGTGGAAAACAAATTGGATGAATATTCTTTTGCAAGTACTGATCCACATACTATTGACCAACTATTACAAGATATCTTAACAAAAACCATAAATATCATTAGTGAAATTTCACCATACCCTTACTTATCTCAGCTACTGAGATGGAAATATGATTTTCATAACCTTAAAGTACTATTAAAAGCTAAAGCAATGAATATAAAGGAACCTTATCCTATATATGATATAGGCAATTTAAGTCTCCAGGGATTATCTTCAGCTGCCTTTGAAGGCAAATATCAGTTAGTACCTGTTAAAATAGAGAGAATCATTAAACAATCAGAAAATGAATATATGAAATCAGAAGACTTACAATTAATGGAAATAATTTTAGATAGAGGCTATTATGAAATTATCTTTGATCAATTAGAAGAAATTAATCAAGCCTTTTTATTCTATTATTACAAGACCGAAGTTGATTTATTAAATTTAAGCATAGCTTGCCGTTCCAAAATAAGAGAGATCAGTAAATCAAAATTATCTAAGATATTAATTAGATTTGGATATTTTTCAATACAAAAGATAATTGATATTTATGACCACACTCTCTCTTCTTGGCCAAACAATTTTCAAAAAACTGAATATTCTTCCTTAATTGAAGAAGGAATTAAATATTGGTTAGATGAGAATTCCTTATTAAAACTTGAGCAGTTAAGTGATAACTATTTATTAAATATACTTAAAATTGGTAAGTACATAACTTTTGGATTGGAAAGTATTATTGCTTATTATTATGCTAAAACAAATGATTTAAAGAATATCAGAATTATTACTAATGGTAAAAGATATTCTTTGACTAATGAGAATATTAAAAAATATGTCAGGGATACCTATGTCTAATGTAGCCATCATTGGAGAGAAAGAGATTATTATTGGTTATAGTCTTATTGGATTAAAACTGTTTCCGGTTATCGATGGTAATGAAGCAAAAATTGCTTTAGATAAATGTATTCAAGATAACTTTTCTCTGGTTTTTATTACTGATGATATTGCTCAGTTAATCATTGAAGAAATAGAAAAATATCAAAAAATATCTCCCACTTCCATTTGTATTCTTCCCAATCGGATAAAGGATTCCGGGCTCACTTTAAAATTATTGAAAAAAAATATAGAAAAGGCAGTTGGGACAGATATAATGTTTAGAAAAGAGGGGTAACAATGCAAGAAAATACAGGCATAATTGTTAAAGTATCAGGACCAGTTGTGATTGCGGAAAATTTATTAGGAGCTAAGATGTATGATGTAGTAAAGGTAAGTGAAAAAAAATTAATTGGAGAAATAATTGAATTAAATAAAGATAGAGCAACAATACAAGTATATGAAGAAACATCTGGTATCGGTCCCGGAGAACCTGTGTATACTACGGGTTTACCTTTAAGCGTGGAATTAGGTCCTGGTCTTATTAAATCAATTTATGATGGTATTCAAAGACCATTAGATATAATATTTCAAAATGAAGGAGCTTTTATTGCTCGAGGAGTAGAAGCCAATAGTCTCGACAGATCAAAAAAATGGGATTTTAAACCTTTAAAAAAGAAAGGTGAGCTGGTCAGCTCAGGTGATAAACTGGGAGTAGTTCAGGAGACCTCTATAATATCTCATTTTATAATGGTTCCTATAGGAATAGAAGGTGTCATTGAAAGCATTGAAGAGGGTAGTTTTAAAGTCAGTGATACTATAGCTAGGATAAAGGATAAAAATGGAAAAATTGACGAAGTTAAAATGTTTCAAAAATGGCCGGTTAGAAAAATGCGGCCTTATAAAGAAAAATTAGCACCCAAAGAACCTTTAATTACCGGTCAGAGGGTTATTGATACCTTCTTTACTATTGCTAAAGGAGGAACTGCTTGTATTCCTGGTCCATTTGGCAGTGGAAAGACAGTTGTTCAACACCAGCTCTCGAAATGGTGTAATGCTGAAATAATTGTATTTATTGGTTGTGGAGAAAGAGGCAATGAAATGACTGATGTTTTACTGGAATTTCCTGAGTTAATTGACCCTCATTCGGGAAAACCATTAATGGAAAGAACAGTCTTAATTGCTAATACTTCTAATATGCCTGTGGCCGCAAGAGAAGCTTCCGTATATACCGGCATAACTATTGCTGAATATTATCGAGATATGGGATATAATGTTGCCTTAATGGCTGATTCAACATCAAGATGGGCTGAAGCAATGCGTGAAATTTCTGGCAGACTGGAAGAAATGCCTGGAGAAGAGGGATACCCAGCTTACTTAGGAACCAGGATTGCTAGCTTCTATGAAAGATCTGGTCGAGTAAAATGCTTATCTTCACAAGAACAGGAAGCAACTATAAGTGTAATAGGCGCAGTATCTCCCCCTGGAGGTGACTTATCAGAACCAGTTACCCAGAATACCCTTAGAACAGTCCAGGTTTATTGGAGCTTACAAGATAAATTAGCTTACAAAAGGCATTTTCCAGCAATTGATTGGTTAAAAAGCTATTCTCTCTATCTTGATCAGTTGAGCGATTATTTCCAAGAAGAAATAAGTAAAGATTTTATTAATATTAGAACAACTGCTATGAGTATACTTCAAGAAGAATCAGAGTTAGAAGAAACAGTTCGATTAGTTGGAATCGATGCTCTTTCCAAAAGAGAACGTCTAACACTGGATACTGCTCGTTCTATTAGAGAAGATTTTTTACACCAAAATGCCTTTGATGAAATTGATACCTATACCTCGATAAAAAAACAATATTTAATGTTAGATTTAATAATATTTTTCCATAAAATGGCTCAATCAGCTATTCAGGAAGAATATATCACCAGTGAACAGATCAATAAATTATCAGTAAAAAATCAGATAGCTCGAGCCAAATATATACCAGAAGAAAAATTAGAAGAGTTCAAAAAAATTAAGGAACAAATAAAAGATCAAATTAATTCCCTCATTTCAAAAAAGGTTGGAAAGGATGAATGAGCATGATGATAAAAGAATACTCTACAATTACTGAGGTGAATGGACCACTAATAATCGTAAACAAAATAACTAATGTCAAGTACGATGAACTGGTGGAAATAGAATTATCAGATGGTGAAAAAAGGAGAGGACAAGTTCTTGAAGTATCAGAAGATAAAGCTATCGTCCAGATGTTTGAAGGTACCACAGGAATAGATATATCTCGGACTAAGGTACGTTTTTTAGGAAAGGTTATTGAAATTCCTGTATCTCTTGATATGCTAGGTAGAATATTTGATGGCTCTGGTCGACCAATCGATCATGGACCCAAGATAATTGCTGAAAAAAGATTAGATATTAATGGTAGTCCATTAAATCCTTATGCTCGTGACTACCCTAATGATTTTATCCAAACGGGAATATCTTCAATAGATGTGTTAAATACCTTAGTAAGAGGACAAAAACTCCCTATTTTTTCTGGTTCTGGATTACCACATGCCAAAGTTGCTTCACAAATAGCTCGACAGGCTAAAGTTTTAGGGAAAGAAGAAAGTTTTTCGGTAGTATTTGCTGCAATGGGTATTACTTTCGAAGAAGCCAACTTTTTTATAAATGATTTCAGGAGAACAGGAGCAATTGAAAAAAGTGTAATGTATATTAACTTAGCTAACGATCCCGCAGTAGAAAGAATTATAACTCCTAGAATGGCTCTCACTACAGCAGAATATCTAGCTTTCGAAAAGGATAGACATGTATTGGTAATTCTAACAGATATGACTAATTATTGTGAAGCATTAAGAGAGGTATCTGCTGCCCGTAAAGAAGTTCCAGGTAGAAGGGGATACCCCGGTTATTTATATACTGACTTAGCAACACTTTACGAAAGAGCAGGTAGAATAAAAGGCAAAAAAGGTTCCATTACTTTAATGCCCATCCTTAGTATGCCCGAAGACGATAAGACCCATCCCATTCCTGATTTAACTGGTTATATAACAGAAGGGCAAATTATCTTAGCCCGGGAATTACATTTAAAAGGAATCTATCCACCTATAAATGTTCTTCCTTCTTTATCGCGGTTAAAAGATAAGGGGATTGGTGAAAATAAAACTCGGGAAGATCATGCTGATGTAATGAATCAACTCTTTGCTTCTTATGCAAGAGGAAAGGAGTCAAAAGAACTTGCCACCATATTAGGAGAGGCAGCTTTAACTGAAGAAGATAAAAAATATGTTGAATTTTCTGATAAATTTGAAGAGTTATTTGTCCAGCAAGGAGAAGACGAAAATAGAGATATAGAAAAAAGCCTGAGTATTGGTTGGGAAACACTATCTATATTACCGATAAATGAGCTGAAAAGAATTAAAGAAGATTACATAAAAAAATATTTACCTAATATATCCAATGATAAAAGTATTAAAAATAATACTAATTAAGTAAATAATATAAAATAGGTAAATAATATATTATTAAAAATATGAATATAACAAACATTTCCAGAGTATACTATTTCCGGAGGAGCCATTAAATAATGATACTCGCTGTTAATCCTAATCGTATGGAGCTATTAAAATTAAAGCGTAGATTAGAACTTGCCAGACGCGGTTATAAACTACTTAAGGACAAACGCGATGCACTTATTCAAAAATTTATCAAGATTGTTGCAGAATACCAGGAAACAAGAGAAGAATATGATAAGAAAATTAGAGATTCTATGAATCTATTTCTACTGGCTACTCTTTATATGGGTGAAGATGATCTCAATGCCATTTTTTTATTTCCCCAAAGAGTAATTAAAATTAAGACTGAATATCAAAATATAATGAGTGTAAAAGTACCAAAATATAAAACTATTGAAGAAGGAAATCTCTATACCTATGGTATGCATAATACCAGCCCTGAATTGGATAATGCCATAAAAAAATACCACGAGACTATACCTTTAATGATAAAAATGTCAGAATTAGAAAAAACGATTGTATTACTAACCGAAGAGATCGAAAAAACCAGAAGAAGAGTGAATGCTTTAGAATATGTAATGATCCCCAATTTAGAAGATACCATTAAATTTATCACCATGAAGCTGGATGAAATGGCTAGATCTACTAACTCAGCTATTATGCGTATTAAAGAAATGATTCGAGGAGAATAAAAACTATTTTTTATAACTGGAAATATATTACTTAATCTGACTTATTTATATTATTGTATATTCTCCCAAAATTATTCAAAATACTCAATCATAATAAAGAAAAAAAGGAATAATCCTGTTTAATAAACAATTTATTATGCTGGATTAATAATCTTTCTTCCTATCAAATATATCAAATATAATCTCTGAAAATTTACCTAGAATTTTTTCCTAAAAAAATGATATTATATTAATATAATAAAATTTACCATATTATTTATATTGTTGAAGTGCCCGTAGCTTAACTGGATAAAGCGACGGCCTCCGGAGCCGTAGATTGGAGGTTCAAATCCTCTCGGGCACACCATGTTTATTTAACTTTGTCTATTTAAACTATTACTAATGACAATTTATCATTTTTAATAATATTGAGATTACTCTTTTTTATTAAATCACAAAATGTTATACCATAATTAAAAATTTAAGTGGTAAAAAATAGGTAAGTATTAGAAAGATGATTTATAAGATTTGCCGATTCATCTGTTTAATAATTGTTCGTCTTTTTTGGAAACTAAAAGTTATGGGAGAAGATATTTCTCATTATAAAGGTTCATTTATTTTAGCAGCTAATCATGTTAGTTACCTGGATCCTGTTGTTTTAGGAATTGCGTTAAAAAGACCTATAAATTTTATTACCAAAAAAGAAGCATTTGAGATACCTTTACTTGGTTCTATTCTGAAAAAAATAGGGGCTATTCCTGTTGATAGACAAAATATAAATCCTGTTTCTATCAGAAAAAGTATCGTCTTATTAAAAAAGGGGCATATTCTGGGTATTTTCCCTGAAGGAACAAGATCGTGGGATGGAAAACTGCTAGAACTAAATTCTGGCTTGATAAAAATTGCTCTACAAGCTAATGTACCAATTATTCCAGTGGGCTTGATAGGGACCTTCGAAATATATCCCCCCCGTGCTAAATTTCCAGCAATTTTTAAAAGACAATGTATCTATATTCATTTTGGCAAACCTTTCAGTCTTGATAAAAACAAGCGCAAAGATGTAGAATATATCAAAGAATCATTAATATATTTAGCACATAAAATTAAGGAACTATCTCAATTACCATTCAATAATAATAAGGCAGATGAAAATTATGAAGAGGTAAAGTGTTATGCCAAATATAAATAAAGATTTTCTTTGTAAGTTATTTTCATTTTTTATTTTGTTACTAATAATTAGTATTCCCACAATTGCCTATGCCAATAATGATTCTAATAATATCGAATATATAATTGAAGCAACATTTGGTGAGTATGGCAACAAAACAGGTGAATTTAATTATCCAGTTGGCATTACTATAGACCAAGAAAACAATATTTATATTACTGATTGGGAGAATGATAGAATTCAAATATTTGATAATAATGGTAATTTTTTGCGTGTTATACCAGATGAACAACCTGGTTTTGAAATTGATGGCCCAGTAGGGATTTCTTTAGATAAGGACAATAATATCTATGTTGTAGAGCAGCATAATCATAGAGTACATAAGATATCTCCTGATGGTAAATCAATAATAACTTTCGGTCAATTTGGAAAAAAACCAGGAGAATTTGATAACCCCAGAGGTATCGCCCTGGATAAAGAGGATAATATATATGTTGTTGATACAGGGAATAATAGAATTCAAGTCTTTTCTAAAGATTTGGACTTATTATATGCTTTTGGACGGGAAGGTATGGGAGATGGGGAATTTTATTATCCCAGAGGTATCGCCCTGGATAAAGAGGGTAATATATATATAGCTGATACCTTTCATCATCAAGTCCAAATATTTAACGAAAAAGGTCAATTTATTAGGCGCTTAGGAAGTCCGGGGAGTGGACCAGGTGAGTTTAATGGTACCAGATATATTGCTATTGACAATAACAATAATATTTTTGTTACTGATTATAGGAATGGAAAAGTAGTTCAATTTGATAATCAATATGACTTTGTTGCTGAATTCGGAATTAATGAACACGGTATTTCTTTAACATATCCAGAAGGTATTGCTATTGATCAAAGAGGTTATATTTATGTAGCTGATGCCGGTAATAATAGAATTGTTAAATATTGCATATCAAAAATAATTATTAACAGAAAATTAGGAATGGAATATCTAGAGAATAGACAATGGAATGAAGCAATAAAATCTTTCCAAAAAGTACTGGAAGAAGACCCAAAAGACACTGAAACCAGAAAGGCAATTGCTTTAGCATTTTTTGAAAATGGTCAGTTAGAACAAGCAATTAAACAGTATACACTAATTCTCCAAGAATATCCCCAGGATCAAAACATCAACTTAAAGTTAATTGATACTCATTATACTTTGGCTATACAATATACCAGAGATAAAAACTACCAAGAAGCATTAAAACATTATAAAATTGTCTTAGCAAAACAACCGAATTATCCGGAAGCAAAAATAAATTATTATCTCACTTATATTAAATATTTATATAATTCATTATTAATTAGAATTATTATTATTCTTTTCATTTTAATCATTATAATTATTTTCCTTATTCCCAAATTAACCAAAAAAAAGAAAAAAGGTGGTAAACACTATAGAAAAAGGGATATTTTTTAGATTTAATAAATAGATTGATTTAATAATGAATTTTTTGCGAAGAGAGATGGAGGATTGCCTTATGGATTATAAAAGAAAAGCCATAGTAGCCGGTTCATTTTATGCTGTTAGTAAACAATCCTTACACCAACAAATCAAGAGCTGTTTTTTACATCAAATAGGACCTCAGAAAATTACCGGTGATGAACAAAAAAAGGAAAGAAAGATTTTGGCAATTGTATCACCTCATGCCGGATATATGTTCTCAGGACCAGTTGCCGCGCATAATTACTTCCGCCTTTCCCTTGAAAAAACCCCAAAAACCATCATTGTACTTGGGCCAAATCACAGAGGTTTAGGAGCAGAAATTTCACTTTTCCCTTCAGGGGAATGGGAAACTCCATTAGGAATAGTAGCAGTTGACCAAAAAACAGCTCATAAGATTATTACTCTTGATAATAAAAAAATGATGAAAGATGATTTTCAAGCCCATATTTTTGAACATTCCCTTGAGGTACAATTACCCTTTTTACAATTTATATATCCTGATGGGGGATATGGCATAATACCTATTTGCATTTCTAATCAACAACTTACCATTATGAAATATCTGGCAGAAATAATCTATCAAACAATTAAGGATAATTATAAAGATTTTCTCTTAATAGCCAGTTCTGATTTTACTCATTATGAAGACCAGGAAAGTACCAAACAAAAAGATGCGGAAGCAATTAATCAAATTCTGAATATGGATAGTAATCTTTTCTATGAAACAATTCAAGAAAATGGTATTTCTATTTGTGGTCCTGGACCCATTGCCGTAGTCATAGAAGTATGTAAAAAATTAGGAATAGAAAAAGGTCAATTACTTAAATATGCTACTTCAGGTGATGTATCAGGCATGAATGATCAGGTAGTCGGTTATGCAGCTATAATTTTTCAATAATTTTAATTATATTAGCAAATATTATATTGTTATATTGTTTGGTTTGTTTATGTATACTATCGAAAAATATCAATTTGGTAAAGTAATTATTAATGGTTTAACATATCGAACTGATATTATAATATTTCCTAATGTTATCCAAGATAAATGGTGGAGGGAAGAAGGACATCTTTTAACCATTCATGACCTAGAAGATGTTATCAATTCTAAACCCGATGTTTTAATTATTGGTACTGGAAAGTATGGTCTGATGAAGATTGATAATAACCTGATAGAAGAATTAAAAAATTTGGATATTAAAAAAGTAATAATTGAAAAAACCAAAAAGGCCTGCGATTATTATAATAAAGAATCAACTCTAAATAAAGTTGCGGCTTTGCACTTAACCTGTTAATTTATTCTTCAATTTTATTATTAAGCATATGCATTTTTATATATTTATAAACTATTGAATAAACATTGAAAAAGAATTGAGGAAATTTGATAATTAAAATGTTTCTTTTTAATAAAAAATTAATTTTTGTTTTAATTTTTTTATTGTTA
>CAZGKY010000012.1:0-28374 GCA_964525625.1 uncultured Atribacterota bacterium
TTTCATCTTTTTATGGTAAAACCATTTTATTTAACCATTACCATCTTCTTAGCAGTGGTTTTTTATGGTTAAATAAACACTTTCTAATATTATCAGTGAATTTTATAGCTTACTAAAAGATAAACGGAACTAATTTATTTTTTTTATAGTTCCGTCTATCTTGTTTCTTGATATGTTAACCTTTTCCAGTTAATTACAGTAAGTTATTTCGTTTTCCAGTAGAGTAATGATTCTGGTGCTTTTGGTTCCGGTAGAATTGGAACAGCTGGTCCTTTAAAGTCCGCTGGATTTTCTTTAGGAACAGGAGGCCATAAATCAGCTGGAATAACCGGATGATAATCAACTCCTACCATCCTTTCTTTGAATTCTGCCTGAATGCTGGCTAATTTTTCTGGATTTGTTAGAAGATCAAGGCCTGTACAACCCAATACCTTTACAGCAAATATGGTACCCTTCCATCCGATGGACATCCCTACCTGTTCAACCTTTGTTAAGTTATGGCCAGGTGTACCAAGTGCTTCAGTAGTTACATTAAAAGATATTAGTGGTGCAATATAGCTCACATCACCAGTATCAGCAGAGGCTTTAGTAGTATCATCTATTGGATCATGAATGGAACTATCCAATTTACCCAGAGCCATATTATATTTATCAGCAAGAGATTGCACAAATTGATCTTCCTCCTCAGTAAAGGTGGGAGCTCCAATATATTTCATATTTTCAATGATCAGTTCTGATCCTGTTTTATTAGGTATTTTGTTGTAGAAGGCACCAACAACCTGCATAGTTACATCAGTACCACTGGCCAATGCTCCAGCACGTAAACAATCATCCACTCCTCCTTCTCTTGAACGTAGTTCATCAATATCTTTCATCATAGGACCACGAAGAACCAGCTTCATTTGGGCAAAATCCGGGACTATATTTGGAGCTTGTCCACCATTAGTAATAATATATTGAATTCTCATCGGTTCAATCATATGTTCTCTTAAGAACTCCATAGCAATAGAACTTATGGTCAACCCATCTAAGGCTGAACGACCCTTTTCTGGTGCAGAACCGGCATGTGAACTAACTCCCTTATAATTAACTTCAATAATCTGTACTGCTAGATTGGAGCCATAATTTGATTCATTTTTGGTACCAGGATGCCAACTAAGAAATACGTCACATCCATTAAAAACGCCTTCCCGTGCCATCCAAACCTTTCCTCCATGAGTGTCCTCAGAAGGAGTACCAAATAGTTTTACTGTTCCATCTATATTGTGTTTTTCCATGGCTTCTTTTAGAGCTATAGCGCCTGCTACACTACCAGCACCAAACAAATTATGTCCACAGCTATGCCCATTAGGTAAAGCATCGTATTCAGCAAGAATACCGATCACCGGCTTGCCTGTTCCCCGTACATATGTTCCTACAAAACTAGTGGGCATCCCAGCTAATCCTCTTTCTACCTCAAATCCATTCTTTTCTAATTCATCTACCAGCAGGTCTGAAGATTTAAACTCTTTTAATCCAACTTCTGCCCACTCCCATAATTGATAAGAAAGAGCACTAATATGTTCGGCCTTTTCATCAGCCCAACTGATAACTGTTTGTTTCGCATCTTCAATATTCACCTGTGCCATTACAGAAAGAGGAATAATTGTGATTAATATAGATATTATGATAAAGATTTTAAAACTAAATATTATTTTTCTCATTATTTAATCTCCTTACTATTTTTATAAATTTTTACCTATCAACTACCTATTCAGGTTAAAAAAGTGAGTCTAAACCTTCAAGATATATGTTTTTCCATCTTTCATAATTACATATCCCTCACTCCTTTCTGTAGTCAATAAAAAAGCCACGAATGAATTAGTCACCCGTGGCTAATATTAAAACCCACAGGCTTTTACCTGAGGTAAATGCCTGTAGTTTTTTAAAATATCTGTTATCACCTTCTACTAATCCTGAAAGGCATTTACCTCCAGAATAAAGTAGAAGTAATAATAATTACCTCCAATATTCTTATTTGGTAATTGTAAAATATTTTTATTTTCCCACATAACAAAATTTTTTGGATTAAGTTTTTCAAATTTTAACTATTACTTTGTTAAATGTCAAGAATAAAAATTAAAATTTTTAATTACAAAAACTATTTGTTTTAAGAACATTTATAAGAAAAGGAAAATATCTCCAGCTATAATTCAAAGCCTAAGAAAGTTTTCACTAAATAACCGATAAGGAAGGAAAGGGTTGCCACACCAATACTGATAAGAGCCATCTCTATAAATCTTTTCTTAAAATTATAATCATTGGCCACAGAAATATAATAATTAAAAATAAAAATAATAATCAGTGCCACTAAAATTGTCATCATAAGGCTGTAGAAATAATTAGTAATTAAAAAATAGGGGGTAATTAAAGCTATAACTGTTATAATATAGGCAATCCCGGTATAGAATGCAGACTTACCTGCCTTTTTTTGTTCTTCTGGATCTGATTCAGCTTTGGTAGAAAGATATTCACTTGCAGCCATAGAAAGAGAAGCAGAAATACCCGTAATTAACCCCAAAAGAGCAATAATTCTAGAGTTCTGAATGGATAAGGTAAAACCAGCCAGTGCACCGGTAAGCTCTACCAGAGCATCGTTCAATCCCAGGACTACTGAACTCATATAAGATAGTTTTTCCTCATTAATCATATTAATCAATTCAGCTTCATGTTTTTCTTCGGCTGCAATTATATCCTTCATTTCTGGTATGGCTTTAAGTAAACCCTTATAATTCTTTTGAGCCTGTTCTTCCCCTTTTTCCTGTAATTTTATACCAAAGGTCAAGCCAAAAACTCGGGAGATAAAAATATAAAAAAACACCCTAAACTTATCTACCTTTAAATCTATTTGGGTATATTTCTTAAATATCCGGGCATGTTCTTTCTCATCATGAGAAATCTTGGCTAAAATTTTTGAGTTATGCGAATCTTTAACTAATATTGCCAGCCTTCCGTAAACTTGTTCCCCCACCAGTTCATCCTGCTGTGCTTTTTTTAATTCATTGATTTCTTGTTCACTTAATTGATAATCCATAAAAATTTTGTCTTTTCTACCAAAAAATATAAATTAACCAGTATTTAGTCAATCTAAAAATAAAATTTACTAATAACACTGTTCTTTCAATTAGTAACAGAAATAAAGGCAAAAAAATGTAGCAATAAAAAGACCAATAAGGGCTCCTACAATTACTTCAAATGGTGTATGACCGATAAATTCTTTCATACGTCCATTTTTTAGTCTATTTTCCTTAAAAAATATTAGTATAAGCTTATTTAATACCTTAGCCTGCTCACCAGTAGCTCTTCTTACTCCAGCAGCATCAGCCATAACCACTATAGCAAAAACACTAGCTAGAGCAAATAAAGTAGAATCCCAACCCTCTCTATAACCTATCGAGACTGCCACACTGACTGAGAGTGCTGAATGGGTACTGGGCATTCCACCAGCACCAAAAAATCTACTAAAATCCCACTTACCCTCGGTAACAAAGAATAATATTGACTTAATAGTCTGATTTACAACCCAGGTCATAAAGGCAATTACTATAATTTTATTATTAAATAGGGTAAATAACTCATCAATAAAATTGATATTGCTTTGTCTCCTTTTAGTTAATTTAAAGTGGCCTTGACAGCCCCTGCAAAATTATCTATTATTTATTATCTGCTTTTAATATTCCAGCTTTGGCATAATTTTCCCATTCCATCTCTCGAATGATAATACTTACTGCTTCTTTTGGACAGTTCAGGGTTTCAGTAATTGCATCAGTAACCTTCTTTACCATTTCTCTTTTCTGTTCTATCGTTCTGCCCTTCAAAATCTCTATCTGTAAAATAGGCATAATCCTTACCTCCTTTTTAAAAAATAATAAAAACAATCAAAAAGCTAATTTTTAAATATTATACAGCAAAATTTTTTATTTTAATTAAACGTATATGTTATAAAAGTATCTTATAATACAACAAACCTATCCATTCATGCAAAGCCCTTAAATTATGTTCCCAGGAGCTTCTATTGGGTAAAAGGTCTAATATACCAGGCTGAATGTTTTCATATAAGAAGTTTACGGGAAATGGAATAATAGTAATATTATCATATTGAAAAGCCAACATAGCCCTGGGCATATGTACAGCACTAGTTACTAAGAAAACTTCTTGAAAACCATATCTTCTAATTAAATCCAGTATAAATTTGGCATTCTCCAGTGTAGTGCTGGACTGATCTTCCTCTATAATATCTACCTCGGGTATACCTAAGTCTCTTAAAAATCTTCCCATAGTAATAGCTGCAGGTATGTCTCCTCCAACACCAGGAACAGTTCCTCCACTTACTAGAATAGGACACTTTATTTTCTGATAAAGAAAATAGGCCCCCATCAGTCGTGCCTGAGTAATCTCTCCAACTTCCGCATTATTATTATTGGCAATAGCTGAGAAGCTTCCTGTTACTAAGTCTCCTGCCAGTACTACTATAACCGGGTGATTAAGAGGTAAAATATCTTTAAATATATTTAAATTAACAATATATCTCTTTTCCAATGGTCTCAGTAAGAGATATTCTCCTACCCAGGAGCTGAATAAAAATAAAAAAATTACTAAAAACATGGTAAATATAAAAGCTATTTTTTTCTTACGCAAAATTAGCAGAAAATAGAGTAATAAAATAGCAATTATGATAAGTCCTGGTGGCAATATCCATTGCATAACAATTTTACGTAATAAGAATATTAAATTTAGCGTTCTGGCCATTACACTCTTTTAAAGATTTTTGCTATCTTATTATTCTCTGACAGTCCTCACCTATCTTTCTTTCCCCAGAGGAGTGCTATCGCAATTCCCCCTTATTTTCAACTATAATTGGGATAATTTGTGTTGGCCCATATTCCTTAAGGTAGTTCAAGATGAATATCTACCGGAATTGCTACTCTAACATAAATATACTCTTGAATTATATCTTGATGAGCAGAACTTGCTACACTTTGCTTTTCTATTCTAAGCAATATTTTTTTCTCCTCTCCTGGAGATAAACTAATCTCATCACTGCTCACTTCAATATATTCCTGCGATGATGCTATGGAAATTTCCTTCAGTTCCTTATTGCTATTATTCTTGATGAGAAAGTTAGCTTCATATATCTCAGTCTCAATACCCTTAGTTAAGATAAAATTCTGGATTGGAGAAATTAAAATAGTTTCTTCTTTTTCTTTTAGATAACCTTCAATTCTTATGGTGACATTTCTTCTACTGGGGTCATTAGTAACCAAACGAATATATTCTCTTACCACCCCAATCTCATGTCCACTGGAATCATAAATAAAATTAAGTTCTATCTTCTCCTCGGGAGCTAACTGTTTGGGAAATTCAAGTATCTCTCGCTGGTAATGGACATAAGTGGGTAGGACAATATTTTCAATATCTAAAGCTAAATCGCCCTGATTGGTTACTGTAACTGAGAGTGAGGAAAAATCGCCAATTGATAATAACCCCAAATCCCACAGAGTGGTAGATATTTCTATTTTTGGAGAAGGTATCCTTTCAACATTCGCCCTGATAACAATTCTTTTCCTGGGTGTTTCCGGATCATTACTGTAAATATATACCGACTGAGTAACTTCTCCTTCATATCCTCGAGGATTAAAGGTAACCTCTAATTGAGTAGTTTCGCCAGGCAGTATTTTATCTTGTTTTAGGATTGTGGCAGTACAACCACAAGGAGCCTGAACTCTCTCAATAATAAGAGCTTCCCCGCCCTCATTTTTTAAGGTAAATAGATAACTCTGGGGTTGATCTGGTTTTAGTTGCCCTAAATCTCCTACCTCTTCCGAAACCTTTAATAATGGTGGACCTGAATACTGACTACCTACCCTGCTGATAAGAAAACCTACTCCTAAAAAGATCGCTATAATAACAATAACTATCATGGTAAAATTTTTTTTGAGCATTGTTTTATTAACCTCTTCTATCTAAGATTTTATTCAAGATATAAATTAAATTTATTGCTTTAAATACCAATATTATCCTTATTAAATTAGAGTAATCTAATTTTTCTCTCACTTAATCCCACCTTTTTGATTCTGCCTATAATTCTACTCTCTACAAATCCTTCCTCGTGTAAATATTGTAATGCCTCTTCAACATCTCTTTCCTTAACGGAAATAAGAAGCCCTCCAGAGGTTTGGGCATCATAAAACAATATTTCTTTTGCTGAATCAAGGTCTACTCTTTTCTCCACTCCGCAGGAAAAGATTCTTTGATTTAATAGAGTTCCTCCTGGAATAATCTCCTTCTTGGCTAACTCTAACGCTTTATTAAGCAGAGGGACCTTAGCTACCTCAATATCAGCACCAACAGCACTACCCTTTAGCATTTCACTAAGATGCCCTAAAAAGCCAAATCCAGTAATGTCAGTCATACTATTAATAGACAGGTTTAAAATATTATCAGAAATATTGTTCAGTTTAAGCATCCAGGTAATTGCTTCTTGAGCTTCTGATATAGTGATCTCCTCAATCTTGAGAGCAGTGGAAATTATACCCATACCCAGTGGTTTAGTTAATATTAATCTATCTCCTTCCTGGCAGTTATTATTCTTTATTATTTTCTCTGGATGTATCAGACCTAAAACTGCCAGTCCATATTTCGGTTCGCTGTCTTTTATACTATGGCCTCCCACCAGCATTGCTCCTGCTTCTTGCACCTTTTCCCAGCCACCTTTTATCATCTTTTCCAGATCATCCATTCTATCAGCAGGGAAACAGACTATATTTAAAGCTAAGAGAGGTTTTCCTCCCATGGCAAAGATATCACTTAAGGCATTAGCAGCCGCAATCTGTCCAAAGGTGAAGGGATCATCAACAATAGGAGTAATAAAATCAGTAGTAAGAACAACTGCTATCTCCCTATTGATGCGATAAGTAGCTGCATCTTCATTATGTTCAAAACTACTCAATAAATTTTTATCTGAAATATGGTTAAATTGCCTTAGAATCTCCCCGAGATCCTGATAATTCAATTTTGCTGCTCAACCAGCAGCAGAAACCAGTTGCATTAACCTTTTCTTATCGGACATCCTCCTCACCTCCTCTATCATAATCCATTCTTCTTTTACTTCTTCTTTTACTTTAAGACTCTTTCATTTCCCCTTCTTATGGTTATACCTTCCTCATCTAATTTCGAAAGCAAGGGAACTATGTATTTTCTGCTGATATGTAGTAACTCCCGTACTTGATTGATGGTAATATAATTATTTTTTCTTAAAAAATTAACAATAGTATCCTTCATCTGCTGGAAAACTGAAGGGGTTATACATATTTGATCCGGTAATAGAATAATTTCCCCCTCTTCTATTAAATATTCTATAAGTTCAATATTATTACTAAAAACCTCTTTTAATTCTCCCTCAGTGGGCAGATGATGTACATCTTTCTCGATATAGAGCAATATATCTTCTACTATCCTATTTTGTTGATCCGATAATTCAACAGAGTATTGTGGGGCAGAAATCATACCTTTCTCTATCTTTATTTTATTTTTCCCAGAACAATAATGAAGGATAGAGAGGAATAAATCTTCTGGTATATTGGTAAATTTATTTCTGAACTCAGTAATAGGGAATCCTTGCTTGAGAGGATGATTTCTGTGTTTTTCCTCAAGAAATGATAGAATTTGGTTGGTAATATTCTGCCAGAAATGAAAATCAATTACCCAATCAGCAATTAAAAAAAGAATGTTTTCCTTAGCTAATTGATCCAGATGTTGAAAAATTTCCTCTTGCGAATAAGGGCTATTCAGCAATAACTGATCTTTTTTAATTTTCTGGCAACGCTCCAATTCAGTGATAATAAGTTGATTAATATCTAACTTTACCCTCTTTCCCAACCAATTATTCCAGAGAGGATTGTAAAAACTATGTTTAATAGCCTGGGCATCTAAGATTCTCCCCCCGCCAATGGTTTCATTTATTCCCGGTAGACGAAGAATATAATAATCACCAATCATAAGGCATAGAGGCTCCTTAAAACGAATTTGAGCAAAAGTTTGTTCTTCTGGCTTTAGTTCTTTTTGTTTAAAAATAATTTTCCCTCTTAATATTTTAGTATGAGTAATAAATTCTACTTCAGTCCCATTGGTTAAGCAGAAAGTTTTTCTTGTGGAGAGTAGTTTTAAATAAATATCGAAGATATTGCCGAACGGCAGTTTTTGAGGACTATAGATTAAATCACCTCTTTTTATCTCCTCTTTTTTTACACCACTTAGATTAAGAGCTACTCTACTTCCCAGAATTGCTTCTTCTACTGAAATATTATAGCACTGTACTTGTCTTACACGAACTTTTTTTAGAGAAGGAAAAAGGTATACCGATTGATTTTGATAGAGATTACCATTAAGCAAAGTCCCAGTAACCACAGTACCACTGCCTTTAATCTCAAATACCCGGTCAATAAATACGCGCGGTTTACCAATATCTCTTTTCAGAGGAATAGATTTACTTACTTGTTGCATCTGTTGCTTTAATTTTATGACACTTTCATTATCTTTACTACTAAAATGAAGAATCGGAATTTTAAAGTGATTAAGACAATTAGTTTTTTCTTGTATTTCCTGCTCTACTTTCTTTACTTGTTCTGGTGACACAAGATCAGTTTTGGTGATTACTATTAATCCATAATTAATATCTAATAATCTAATTATCTGAAAATGCTCTTCAGTCTGCGGTTTCCAACCTTCTTTTGCATCAACAACCAGGAGAAAAGCATCTACAGAAGTTATGCCAGTAATCATATTACGGATGAAGTGCTCATGGCCGGGAACATCAATAATGCCTATTTTTTCATTTTGTGCCGTTTCCAACCAGGCAAATCCAAGATCAATAGTCATACCTCTTGCTTTTTCTTCTGGTAACCTATCCGCATCTATACCAGTTAGAGCATATATGACTGTAGTTTTTCCATGATCAATATGCCCAGCTGTACCAAATATAACCATAGAGAATTATTTTTGCCTCATGTAAAAATTCTTTACTTCTTCTCCCAATAAGCAGATAAGATTAGTTCTATTAACTTTTTATCAAATTGTGGTTCAATTGTTCTGGGATCAAAAAATAAATAGTTATCCTTAATTCTACCCAAAACAGCAGGATAAGATAATCTTAATCTCCGATCAAAATGCTCAACATTACCCTCACTTTTAATACTTAACAGGTAAGTGGGTAATGTCTTTCCGGGCAATGAACCTCCCCCCACCAGGGATACTCCCTCAACGACCTGAGCAGGAATACCTCTCTTTTTTAAACTACGAGCTAAATATTGACTCCTCCTTTTAATCTCTGCACCAGTTAGAGAGATCATTCTCCAAACCGGCAAATCCGGTATAGCTCTATCCTGCAAATAGAACAACAATGTAGACTGAAGAAGGGATAAGGTGATCTTTCCCACCCGAAAGGTACGATAGAGGGGGTCTTTTTTGATTCGACTTATATATTCCTGCCGACCACAGATAATTCCTCCCTGAGGACCTCCCAGTAATTTATCAGCACTAAAGCAGACTAAATCTGCACCACTTCTTAATATCTCCTGAACCATAGGTTCATAACCTAAAGAAAATCTATCTGTAGGCAAGAAGGAACCACTGCCCAGGTCTACTACCAGGGGAAGCTTATACTTTTCCCCCAGCACTTTAAGTTCTTTTACCTTTACTGACCTGGTAAATCCTTCTAGAAAAAAGTTACTCTGATGCACCTTTAATAGTAGGCCTGTATTGTCACTAATTGCTTCTTTATAATCATCCAGATTGGTTTGATTGGTTGTTCCAATTTCCCTCAGGATTGCTCCGCTTTCCCTCAATATATCAGGAATACGAAAACCACCTCCAATCTGTACTAATTCTCCTCGAGAAATAATGACCTCTTTGCCTTTGGACAGCACTTTTAAGATGAGAAAAACAGCAGCAGCATTATTATTAAGAATAAGAGAACTTTCTGATTGACTGAACTCAGCAAACATCCTCTCTACAAAGTCTCCTCTCTTACCCCTCCCCCTCTGGACAAGGTTATATTCCAGGTTACTGTAACCTGTTAAATTCGGCAAACAGTCTTCAACAATTGCTTTACCCAGCACAGCCCTGCCCAGATTGGTATGTAAAATTACTCCGGTTCCGTTGATTACAGGACGGATGAATGATTGAAATTCCTCCTTAATGAAAAGGTTGCACCTTGCAACAATATCTCCCAAAGAAGATGGAGAAAAGCCTGCCTCAATTCTCTCCCTCTCTTTCGCCAGAACCTGTCTCACCAGTGGGGTAATCATTATTCGAGAATATTGACTGGCAAGAGCTTCCATTTCTTCCTGCTGCAAGACTTCCTCAACACTGGGAATTTGAGCCAGTTGAGAATGAATGCTGTCAAGTTTTTTTTGTTTACCATTTTTATACAAGGTAAGATTTTCTCTCCTATTCTAAAATAAATCTTATTGTAATATTATTCTGATATTGTAATATAGAGCTAAGGGAAGACTTAGTAGATGGTTCCCTTTCTTTAATTCTCCCCTTCCCATTATTCTCCTTAAAACTAAAAATGATAACATATTGTAACATAAACCAATGTTCTAAAAAATGCCTACGGGATATTTCTTTAGCAAAAAGAGGGGTTCTTAAGATAAAAATTAGTAATTCGAGGACAATTAGAGGTAATAACCATTTGTGGTTTCCTATTACCTTAAACTTACCTTAAATAAATATTTAATTGTTGGTTTTTGAGATCTAACATATCTAATTTTTGGCAAAAAAATATCTATTATCTGATCTAAGAATAAGTAAAAGAAGTCTTTTTCTTATTATTAAGGTTAGTTTATTATTTGCAAGTAGTAATATTGATATATTATTCTAACCATTCTTCCTGATAAAATTCTACTGGTCCATCTATATGTAGTTCATATAACATGTTATGGTAAATATTAGATTTTTGGTCATCAGTTAAAATATCCCAGTTTTCAAAACGAAATTCTCTTTGAACGTTTATTTTTTTATAAAGTGGGAGGTTAGCATACCAGTCATCGTAATATTTCATTATATTTATCCTCCTTTATCCTCATTTCTTTCTTTATCTTAGTTATCTTAAGTTAAATTACCCGAAGAAAATCTCTATAGATGGGTAAAGGATTTAGCTAACTTTAAATTGTATCTAACATTAAAAAATAATAAACTGACTGAACATAAAATACACTTTAAAATATTTTGCTGATAATATTAAATTAATATTTTAGTACTGTCAAGTTCTTTATAAAAAAGTGGCGAGAGGGGTGGGAATCGAACCCACCACGGTAATCATTACATTACCGCCCACGGATTTGAAGTCCGCAAGGTCCACCAGAACCTATCCACTCCCGCTATCCTATAATTATTTAAATAAACATACTTTTAAATTCCTGATAAACTATCAGGTTTTATTTATATGGTCAGCCACCACCAGAAGAAGGAGGAGTAATAGGAATAGTTACAGTAACACTTACCGTAGCATTTTTGGTTATTCCATCTTCAGAATAACTTACAAGAATGGTGGTATTCCCGGTACCTTTGGACGTTACTATTCCTTCTTCATCAACTATGACCACACCAGTGTTATTAGACTGAAAAATACATTCCGTTTTGGAAATTTCGGCACTGGAACCATCAGTATAGTAAGCAGTAACAGATTCAATAGCTTTACTGGTATTGGTACTGGTAAAAGACATACTGGTAGGTACAACACTGATTGAGCTTAATTGAAACAGGTTTACTGTTATAGTAAATTCCTGATTATCTTTGTACCAGCCATCGTTTACCATAATGTCAACCTTATGTTCTCCCACCTGATCTTCAGTCGGTGTCCACATGATCAGTCCGGTTGTTGCTTCAATAGTCATTCCCTCAGGAGCAACAGCCAGGGCATAGACTACTTTGGTTTTGCCATCATCTTCAATATCTACCTGATAAATATAGGGCACTCCAACAATAGCCGTTAGTTTAGGTTGGGAAACAATAATTACTGGCTCATTGCCCAGGAAGGGCAACATACATCCATTTATAAAAAAAGAAGTTAGCAAAATTACACTCAACAGCAATATAGTCCTATTTTTCACTTTATCACCTCCTCCCTTTATCCTTTCCGAATTAAGCAGAAATTCTGCCTCAGAAAAATATTAATAATATGAATAGAACATCATATTATTATATAAAAACATTATAACACTTCTCGTCAAACAAGTTTATAGGTGAAGAGCAATTTTGTTAGATTGACATTATTTTTTTTCTTGTTATAATTAAAATTCAAACAATTATAAATAAATTTAATACTATTTTACTATTTATAGAGTAAGGAGAGGAAAAATTGAACATACATATTACCGAAAAAGCAGCTGCACAATTAAACAAGATGTTAGAGGAACAGGGACCTTCTGAGAAAAAAATACGTATAATGATGACTGGTATTGGCTGAAGCGGTCCCAGATTTGATGTTGCTCTGGATGAGCAAAACAATGATGATGTAAACTTAACAATAGGAAATTTTAATTTTATTTTAGATAAAAGATTAGCTACCAGTATATCAGCTTTTACTATAGATTATCGAGATTTATTTCTGACAAAAGGCTTTAAAGTATATCCTGACCAACGAAAATTTGGGTCCTGTTAAAATAACTCCCCAAGATCAGTATATAATATATGAAAGTAACTCCCCCACATAGTGGGTGGCTTTAAGAGGCCTTTAAAAGAGGCCAAATTCTTCTGGTCAGTCTCTTCTTGTATTATTCTTTCTTCCTGGTATTTGGCATACTTATGGCAATAGCCAGCACTTACTGCTGGTTATTGCCTTACAAAATAAATTAGACTTTCTTTCACCCTTTCCCGAGTTATTTTTTGCCATATTGTAGAGTAGATAGAAATTT
Source organism: uncultured Atribacterota bacterium (assembly GCA_964525625.1). Taxonomy (GTDB): domain Bacteria; phylum Atribacterota; class Phoenicimicrobiia; order Phoenicimicrobiales; family Stramentimicrobiaceae; genus Stramentimicrobium. Next base: position 12,957 of record CAZGKY010000012.1, read on the forward strand.
GCTTTTGATAGATTTCTTTCAATTGATTATAATCATCCTTATTTAGCGGACAATCAGTCTTATAGTCCACTATGACCCATCCATCTGCTTCTTGAAAAACTAAATCTATGGTACCAGTTAATATTATCGGTTTTTTATCAATACTAATATTTTCTTCTCCCGTAATCAATTCCTGATATACAGGATCAGTTGGTTCTATTTTTAAATTAAAGGGTACCTCAACAAAATTCTGCAAGGCATTTTTTACTCTTTTATATAAATCGCTATTAATATATTTTTTAATAATATGATATAATTCATCTTTACGGTAAAACTCTATATTATTTTTTTCTAAAGTAAAAGATATATAGGTTTGAAGTAAGTCATCTTCTAATTCTTCTTTCCCTATATATTCCAGGACCTGATGAACGGCTTTGCCCCATTCTTGACCACCTTTATCGACAGTGGGAATAAATGCGGCCTCTGTCCTGGAAAATTCTGCCAGTCTTGAGGCTGTGCTTTCGCTATAGCTAGGTATGATTAATATTTTTTTCTCTTCTTCTATCTTTTGTTTTACCTGTTTATACTCCTCTTCACTAAAGCTCACTTTTTGACCTTGAGGTTGTGGTACATTATTTACTGAAACATCTAAAATCATCTCTGGCTTACAATTTCTTAATAAAGATTGCCAGGGATTTAGATTGTTATCCTGATAATTTTCTCCCCAACTACTAATTATCAGCAGATTTTTTGCTCTAGTAGCTGCCACATAAAGCAGGCGAGTCTCCTCCGCATCTTGATATAAAGATTCTATCTGGCAGTATTCTTTCCATTGTTGCGGTTGGGCAATTATTTTACCATTACTAAAATAATGGTGTTTCTTGACTACAAAATAACCTTTTGGCTTATTGGTAAAACGTTCAATATGATATTCTGGTCCTGGTTTATGAGTATTATAAGCAATAGCCAGAAAGACGACCGGTGATTCCAATCCCTTAGCCTTATGCAAATTCATAATGCGCACTGCATTTTCATCTGATCTTAAATTAAATTCTTCTTCCACTCCTGACTGCCATAATCTCTCCAGTTGTTCAACCATGCCAGCATAATTATAGAAATTTCTCATTTCTGATTCACGAAGATATTCCAGAATAAAAAACAACTCATTACCCTGTTCTTTTGCCCCTATTTCCCCGCAGCAATAAGGTAACAGGCCAGACTGAATCATGATTTTTTCCAGCACAACTACCGGTGAATAATTTAAACACCAGGAATGATAAATTCTTAATTGTTGAAAGGTATGATAAATTTTTTGCCCCAAAGGCCTACTAAGTCCCTCCGGAAGGTCAGAAAAAAAATTAAAAATTCCACCAGCATCCTTAAATTGATAAAGTTCTTCATCAGAAATACCAAAAAATATTCCCCTTAAGACCGCTACTAATAGCACCTGATTTTCAGGATCCTTTAATAGACGTAATAATTTTAATAATTCTCGTATATAGAGTGATTCATTCAGGGAGGCATATCCAGATACAGTAACTGGAATGCCGTATTCACTCAATATCCTGGAGTATATCTCTATTCCACTTTTATAACGTAATAGAATTAAAAAATCACGGAAATCAAGCTCTGGTTTTTTTCCCTGCTGTAATTCCTCATCTGTGCGCACAATTTTCAACTTCTTATCCACCCATTCCCTAATAAGCGAGGCTATAGAATGGGCATCATTTTCCAAGGTTTTCTTTTTTTCTTTCTCTCGGGTAATGACTATTTGGTGTACTCCTGAAAGATATCCCTTTTTATCTTCTCGGATAGTCAGCATAGGAGAATATTGTACCTGCAATTGAGTATCTGATCTGGAAAATAAATCCTGAAAGAGAGGATTGATATAATTACCAATTGAATGCAGAGAACGAAAATTAGTTTGGAGGGTAATAACTTTCCCTTTATTTTTTATTATTAATCTTTTCACTTGCTTATACACTGACATATCAGCTCTACGAAAATGATAGATTGATTGCTGAGGATCGCCAACTATAAATAGACTACCCTTACCTGGTACCAATTTTAACCAATCCTTTTCTGTTAACTGTTCTCCAGTTAAATAAAAGACTATCTCTGCCTGGATGGGATCGGTATCCTGAAACTCATCAACCAGGATGGTACGATATTTCTGTTGGAAATAGAGACGTATTTCTGGATTATCTCGTAAAAGAGAAGCCGTCTTTAATAAAAGATCCTGAAAATTGAGCAAAGATTGCTTCTCTCTAAACTGATGGTAATAATCTACTGCTGGCTTTATAAAACGAAAGATATAGCCATAGCAATATTCTCTCCAACGCTCTAAGGCTGGCTCTATATATTCTTCCTTCAATTTCGGTAAAATAACATCCCGGTATTCTCTGGCTTTTTCTTTGGATAGCCAACGACTGAGCACTATTATTCCTGAGGAAGAATAATTTTTCGCAAAGGGTTCTAACAGAGAAACCTTATAAAAATCCTTCTGCCGATAAGAGTAGTATTTTTTTAATCTCTGGACTTGTAAAATAGCCTCCTGGATAGAGTCATATCCTTTTTCGGGCTCCTGTTCTGGAATATATTTTTCCGCTTCCTCACAAAACAAGAACAACCTCTCCATAGTGGAATCAAGTTCTGGACTGGACACCTTTTCCTGCCCTATCTGTACTTCAGGATACAGGCAAACCTTTTTATAACATTCCTTAAGGTCTTTTATCTGTACTCCAAAAATTTCTAAATTCTGAAATAAGGAAGAATCTTCTATCTTTAGATTAGAGAGATATTGTTCCCAGGCTTGTTCCATAAACAAAATATTATCAATCTCATCAATTTCTAAAAAAGCAGGGTCCAAGCCTCCTTCCAAGGAACGTTCTCTCAACATTCGGGCGCAAAAAGAATGAATAGTGCCTATATAGCATTGTTCGATATTTATTAAAGCCTGGTAAAGGAAATTTTTTTCTTTCGAAGAATATACCAGCTGAAGTTCTCTCTCGATTTCTTGCTGAAATCTTTCTTTAAGTTCAATAGCCGCCTTACGAGTAAAGGTAATAGCAGTAATCTGCTCTACAGAATATATTCCATACTTTATCAAAGCGACCATCCTTTTAACCAGACAGGATGTCTTCCCTGAGCCAGCACTGGCTTCAACCAAAAAATTATGATTAAAATCATTCAGAATTTGATTTCTGGCTTCTTGAGCCTGAAGAACTATCTTTTGCTCCTCCTTATTCAAATTGCTGTAACCTCCTTAATTTTTCCAACGCTGGTTCATTAAGATATTGGTCTTCTTTTGTGGTTTTGGTTAGATTAATTATTTCATTCTGCTCTAAAATGTCTTTATAATCCAGACAAATTAATTCATCTGCTTTGTGAATCATAGCAAAACCCCCTACTGCAACTATATCTAATAATAGCTGTATTATTTCTAACACCTGTTCCCTATTATCCTGGGGATATAAAATCAGCTTCCCTTGACCAGTTACAGTGGGAAAATAATAGCCGGATTCACTCACTTTTGGCGAAATATATTTTTTCTTCTTAATTAAAATTTGTTCCAGGGCTATACTGTATAAAGCATGCTGAATCTGTTGTCCATGGCGAAAAGGATGTCTCTTTTTATAATCCTTTGAGCTTCCAGTCTTATAATCAATTATCCGAAAGGTTCCCTCAGGTAATAAATCAACCCGATCAATCTTCCCCTGGATACTTATTTTACTTTTATCAGGAAGTTCTAATTCAATAGCCTTGATCCTTCCCAATATTTCATGATGACTATCCCTGGTACCAAAAGCTAATTCCAGATATTGAGGGGATTGTCCTTTATAATGCTCTTCCTCTGCAGTTAAAAAGAACTGGCCAGATTCAATTATCTCTCTTCGCTCTGCCTCATAGATTAAATCTCCAGGTGGTGGAAGGTATCTTATTTTTTCCCTTAAACTCTCCTCAATAATTTCTTCTAACAAAGGCTGGTATTGAACAACAGAAGGGATTATTTTTCTTCCCTGAGAATTACTAAGCAGTACTTGATAAAATTTTTCATAGATATGATGGAGAAGCAATCCCTTCTCCTGAGGACTAAGCCAGGTTGTTGGATCATAAATCATTTCCTGGGGAGGTTTTATTTTCAAAATATCTACCAGAAAATAGAGGTAGGGACAATAGGCAATCCTTTCCAATTTAGAAGCAGACAATACTATTCCTCTATTCTTGCGAGGATCCACTATGCAGTCCTTTACTTTTATTCGACCATTGTAGGCATTAAATCCCCCTTCTCTTCTAATTTTATCAGCTTGAACTCCTTCCTGAAAGTCTCTATATTTTTTACTAAAGATTAACCTTAAATCCCTCTTTTCTTTTTTAGTAAAATAGAGAAAAAGTTCTCCCTCATCTAGTATTTCCGAATTGTTTTGAGGAATAAAATTTCTAACCGGCCTTATTTCCTGACAAAAGGTACTATAATCAAGAAAAATATTTTTTTGCTGGAGTCGATAAAGTTGCAGCATCAGATTTGCTGGTGCCTGCTCCTGTTGATGGGAGGAATTAAAACAGGAAAAAGACAAAATTTTTTTACCTTTCTGTGAAACCAGTAGCTTAAGTAATCGTAATTGTTCTATTTGATTTCTTTGCTTGCTGGTTAATAAATTTCTAAAAAGGCTTTTTTCTGACTCCCATAATATAGTATCATCTATAGAAACCTCTGGAAATTTTTGATAATCCATTCCTACCAGGAAAGTGTAAGGTCGATTAATCCAAATTCCTTTTTTATAACTGGCAATATGCATATGGCCTGGTAGCGGTGGAGAACAGTTAATTCGTTCCTGCTCTATGATACTTTTAATTAATATTAAGGCCTCATTTATATTAAGGTTATTCGGGATATTTTGCTCTAAAATAGCCAATTTTTGTTCAATAACAAGAGCAGCCTCCTGATCAATATTATTTTCCTGGGGTGCAAATTTCTTTGTTATACGAGTCAGGCCTGCTATTAGCTGTGAGAAGGAGAGAGCAGAGGAACAATCATAATGAGGAAGTTCTGAAAAAATATTTTCTATCCAATCTTTGATAATAAATAAGTACTGAATTTCCTGCTCTATTTCCTTTCTTTTTTCCTGGGAAGTCTTTTCCATTTCTCTTTTTCTTTGCTCAATAGCCAGATTGATACCCGGGATATAACGTTCTCTCCCCCAGCCAATAGGCGACTGTCTGAGTAATGCAGAAAATTTGGGCAGTAGCAAAAAATCCTGAAAATTTCCAACCCTAACCGAACTATGGAAGAGAGTAACCAGCTTAGCAACACTATAGTTATCACTAATCCAATCTAGAAGAGAGAATAAGAATTGGGCGGCGTGGCTATTTTTAATATTAATACCACTATGAAAAGTCATAGGAATATTATAAAGATTAGATAATTGATAAAAATATTGGGAGTAAGGTTCCTGAAGAGTATAAAAAATCTGCACCTGATCAAAGGAGTATCCTTCTTGGAAAATGGTTCTCAACACTTCTTTAGTTTCATGAAACTCTCCATATGTTTGACGGAATTCAAAATCTATAGATGGTAAATCTTGATCCTTAATTGCTTCTCGGTAATAGATTAATCGATAAATTCTCTTTGCTAACCATTCTGGATTATTATGATGGTTTGTTAAGGGAAAATGTTCTGTCACAGTCCCACCTTCAGCACAATAAAACTGAAGGAAAAGAGCGTGGGGTCTTATTAAGTGATTGAAAAAGTTTTGTTCTAACTCATTCATAGGCAAATTATCAAGAACTAGAAATAATACATTTTCCTCCCTAAATTTCAGCTTTTCTGCCTGATAATAAAGCCCTGCCTCATCTATCAGTTTTCTCTCTTTAAGCTCCTGTTCATAACTGTACATAACCAGAAATAAATCCTTCATTTTGGGAGAACTGTTTAGAATTTTCGGGGGGAAATTCTGGGTAGAATAGCCAGATACCCTAATTTCTTTAATGGTTCTAAAAATAGTGTTAGCCAGCGAGGGAGAGATAAGAGGTAATTTAAAATATGTTATCTTATCTTCTTGCTGTAGTTTTCTCAAAATATCAATAATAAGTATCTGCCCTAAAGTCCCATCTAATATTTTCCAACCATTTTTTAGTAAAATAGGAAAACATAATTCACGGGCAATATCATAAAGTGTAGCCATATGTAAATTTACTGCCGAGAATCCCTTTAAAGTTAGACCTTTCTTTAAGGCATTCCCATCAAGATAAGAAGGTACTAGAATAATTTTTTTCTGCAATAAATATCTCTGACAAATATCTTGTAAATGTTTAAAAATATGATCCATTGCCCCATCCTATTTTACTAACTCACCAGAGTCATCTCTGGAAGGTCTTGATCTTATGGTAAACTTGGGAGAAGTCATTAGTATTTCTGGCAAAATGGTGGCGAAAAAGGGTTAGGCCATCCTGATGATAGCGGGGAACCAGATGTATATGAAAATGAAAAATAGTTTGTTTGGCAGCAATACCATTGGATTGAATGATATTTAAACCAATAGTTTGAAATATCTCTTTATAATCAATTGCCAATCTCTTACAAACAGTAATAATATGGGCAAGAATATCAACTGGAATCTCATAAATATTGGCATAATGTTCTTTAGGTATTACCAGAGTATGACCTTCTGTGACTGGATAGGCATCCAGAAATGCTACACATTTTTCATCTTCCCAAACCAGGTAAGCTTGTTTTTCTTTACGAACAATCTGACAGAAAATACAGCCCTCAGACATAATAAAAACTCCTTATATTATTACTAATTATTATTATCATTATCCCAAAATAGTAGTGAGCTTACAGAGAGGAAAAAATGGACAACAAAGCAATAATCTATTTGAATTTAGATTTTAGGTTGAAAAATTTCTCCTTACTATTTTTAGTCTTATCCTACAATGGTATTTTCTCAAAATATTATGATTTTTATCTTAAAGCAATAAATCTTTTTTCTTTTTCTCCAGTTGTTCCCAATCTATTTCTCTTCTTTCGGGATAGGACTCACAGGTGCCAGGTTTTTGAACGGCATAAGATGCTACCAGATTGGCAATCTGTGCTGCTTTGGGAACAGAAGTTGATTGTATTAAACCATAGATAAAAGCAGCATTAAATAAATCACCGGCACCAGTAGTATCCAGTACTGATTTGACCGGAAAGGCCGGCACATTAATCAGGTTGTCCTGGTATAAAAAACTACACCCCTGCTTACCTTGCTTGATAATGACCTCTCCTGCTCCCCAATTCTTTAAAACAATAGCTCCCTGCAATATTTCTTCTTCTCCAGTCAAAATTTCTATCTCCTTTTGATTAGGTAAGACATAATCTACTAAAACCCACATATTTCTTTTGGGAATTTCTATTAAAGGAGAAGGATCTAAAACTGTCCTTAAACCATATTTTCGAGCTAATTTCAGGGCAAACTCTACTGTATCTAATGGATATTCTAAAGAAATACTTAACCACTGGGCCATTGCAAAAAGATATTCAAAACGAATTAAATAGTCAGGTTGAATCATCCGATTGATAGCTGGGAAACCCATAATAGTATTCTCTCCATCTGGATTTACTAGAATAGCGCATATACTAGTCTTTCCATTGTTACTTTTTAAAATATATTCTGTATTTACCTTGAACCTTCTTAAGACGGAAAGAGCATAACCTCCAGCAAAATCATTCCCCACCTTTCCTAATAATAAAGCAGCAACCTTTAAATTAGTAAGGGCTACGGCCTGATTGGCACCTTTTCCTCCCAAAGAACATCGCAAATCTTTAACCCTTATATTATCCCCTTTTTTGGGAAACTGAGGGATATATACTAAGCAATCCAGATTAATTGCTCCTATAATCATAACTGTGGACATCGTTTCTTACCCTGTCCTAATCTATCTTCTCTTTCCCATATTATGTAATAAGAACTAATTAATGTCAAAAATGCCCCTTACCGCTCTTATACCAGTAAGACACCTGGACAAATCAAAATATTAAGTTATATTCGAATAACCAGAGAAAAAATTACATCTTTAGAGGAATATCATCAATCCGAAAAAATTTTACTTACCTCTATTTTTATATAAAATGAAATAAAGTAAACAAAAATAGATTAGAAAAGAAAGCAAAGCAATAAGGTACATCATTGGTTGTTTTGTTACATATCCGAATATGGGGATATTTAACATAACCATAAGTGGAAAACCAAAGACAAGTGCGATACCACTTCCCAGAACAATATTTTCCGAAGCCCCGGAATGAAACCCCGGGTCTATTTGTTTCAATAAGGCCATTCCGGTAGAAATAGTACCAGTATAAGTACCATAGAAAACCATAGTGTTTTCAAAAATATCCTTTTTAAAAACACGGGGAGTCATCCAGAGAATAAAAATTATAGTTACTATTCCTCCTGTTGTAGTAATAAGTAAAGTTGGTAACAAATAATAGCGCAGTGTTTCTAAAGAAATAGCAGCAATAGCAGCTGTAATCATAAAATCAAAACATCCTCCGGCAATCCTTTGCAACATATAACTATTAGGATATTCATGATTCATTATCCCTATTTTCTTCATCAGATTGAAAATGATCCTTAACAAAATAGCATAGATAGTACCAATTATAAAATGAAAACCCCACATAAGTTGAGCCAAAGTTTCACCGAACGCTCCCCAGGGCAATAAAATTTTATTAAGACCTAATAGACTCAAATATGTTGCTAAATATACCAGACCAATTAAAAAAAGTTGAATAGATATATCATCCAGAGAGGCAGCTAAGGGCAATTCTCCAGAATCCATCTCCTCATATATTTTTTCAGGAGCAGCAAATTTATCAAGATTAACAACGAAAATACTCCTTTTTATTAAATAATTCAGTAAAATAACTCCCACTATACAAGCCCATAGAAACCCTATTGTGGCAAAGGAAAGCCCAATATTTCCCCCTTGAAAGAATCCTATTTCTTCCCATTGCCGACCTATAGCATAAGCCTGTCCGGGTCCCTGGCCAAATCCCAGAGGTAGTAATAATCCAAATGAAGGAAATAAATCCGGGAAAATGGTATTTGCCAGGAAAAGGGAGATAATAAAACCTATAATTCCCTGTACCAGGTAAATACTAACAATATAAACACCTGAATTAAATATATCACGACTATGAATGTGTTCTCTCTTTTTCAAAGCAATAGAGATAAATCCGATAGCCATCAAGTGATAGACCAGACTACCCAGTCTTTCACTGTCTAAATTTATTATTTGTAATACCTCTCTCCCCAGTAATAAGCCAATGAAACCAGCAATAATTGCCGTGGGGAAAAGAAACTTCTGAAAAAAAACAACCTTTCTTTTAAAAAATACTCCCATCCCAATAAATAGAGAAAGCCACAAAAAATCCAGAATTAGAGACCAATTTTCGTTCATAAATCCTCCCCACCGTTATTAAAAAATATTTGCTGAGCCAATTTTATCATTGTAAACCACTTGTAAGCAGAAATAGAATGTGAGGCAAAATGAAATTGGTATAATTGGTCTTTATAATAAAACTCAAAACGATTATTATATTGTACATTTACCCCTCGTATCTCCTTCAATTCAAAATGCTGACATTCTATCCCATTCTTATGGAGAATAAGTTCTCTCTCCTGCCATATAAGCTTATATATTGATAAAGGCTTAAATTTTTTAAATCTTTCTACTCTGGTGCAATAGACTCCTTCATCCTGCATAAGAATACCCTGATAATTACCTAACACATAATTCTTTAAAAAACCTTTACTCCAATCAATTTGCCATTGATTCCAATCTGCCGGGTTATCAAAATAGAGCTGCTTTCCCTCGGTAGTTAAAAAACCGTACTGATTATATCTAATCTCATAGCTACATCTATTACAAAATAATTTATCATCCCAAGAATAAAGTTTACCTATTGTTTGACAATTAGGACAGATGTAGAGTAACAATTCTAATCTCTCTGCTAATCTTTTCCCCTGATAGCTATTCATGGCCTTTCTTTGAAAATCATATTCTCGATAAGAAAGACAGTCAGTAATTTTCTGAAAAATATTATCAACTGACATGATCTGAATTTGATCCGGCATCATAATAAGTTCATAATCAAAGATAATTTTCCCTTTTCTACTAAAACGAGCCCAGCGGGGAAAGGATAGATGCGAGCCCTTTAGTAGCACTCTTACTACAGGTATATTTAACATTTTAACCAATTTTGCAGTAGCAAATATTATTTCCTCTACTGATCCATCCCAATTACGTCGACCTTCCGGGAAAATACCAATTATTCTTCCTGCCTCCTTTGCCTTTATGGACTCTTTGATTGCCGAAAAATCTGCTAAAAACTTTTTCTTGGGAATGGAGCCTTCTATTTGCAATAGTTTTCTTAAAATGGGTTTTCGAAAATATTCATCTGAAACCAAAAAACAGATAGGATCTCTAATAAAAAGGTTCACTAAAAAACCATCCCAGAAGTTGGCATGATTACCAATTAAAAGATAGGGAGGTTTTAATCCTGAAGTATCATTTTTTTCTAAATATAATTTGAAAATAGAGCTTAAATAACACTTAAGTATACTAAGAACTATCCTGGAAAGAATTTTATTGGGCAATTTTTTATTACTAATAGACATAATGCCTCTTTATCTCGTTATATTAGCAAAATTTGTTTTAGTAAATTATCATCTTAATAATTTATCCAGCATCTAGTAAAATAAATGCTTTCTAAACCAATCAATAGTATAAGGAATAACTATATCAAAACGGTCCTGGCAACAATGTCCGGAATCTTCAAAATAGAGCAATTCCTTATCCTTTCCTATGGCCCATTCCATAAAATAATAGGCATGTTCTGGGGGAACGGTTTTATCTTTTCCTCCCTGGATAATCAACATGGGACGTTCTAATGGGGCAAAGTTTCTAATATCAATATGGCCAAAATTATCAGAAATCTCTTTCATACTATGAAGACCAGTCATATAATATACTGAACGCCTGGTTGGTATGCTCAATTTTTTAATATGGGAAAGAGGTGGGAAATAGGCATATCCCCCATTGCTCACTACACAATCAATCCTGGAATCCAAAGCAGCAGCAATAATAGATGATAATCCGCCAAAACTCATTCCTATAACACCAATGCGTCCTATATCGATACTGAAAGTGTTATTATTTTCAAACCAATCAATAATAGTAATAATAGCCTGTTCATAATCAGGAATTAAACGCATCTTTTGATGCATTTCTCCCTGTCCTGGTCCATCAAAATTAAATACGTTAAAACCAGCTTTTAAAAAATCCTGGGCAAAGAAATGATTTTCCACTTCCTTAATATTATTTAATACATTAACAAAAATAAGTAAAGGTTGCCCTGGCTTTTCGCTTAACATCAGATAACCTGGAATTTCTACTCCTCGAAAAGGTATCTCTATTCTAACAGGTCTATCTTGCTCTTCATATAGAGCAATAGCTTTCGTGTAACACTTTCGAGCAGCTTCCTGTGCCTGAACTTTCTCTTCAACATTATAATAATTGATGAATGCTCCTATATGATAACAACCAGCGGCTTCATGAAAAAGACGACGAGCAAGAAAAATATTTCCTTCCTCCTGTGCCTGTTCAGCTAAACTTTCCACTTCTCTCCCTTCTTTCATCCACTGTTTACACCAATCAAAATAATTTTTTACTCTTTTCACTACTCTTTCACTACGAGAAGGATCAACCCCACAAATAGCAAAGCGATTATAATCGATAGTGGTAATAACTTTTTGCATAGAAACCATACGGACATACATTCTCTCCCATAATTTCATAGATGGTAATGTAGGAAGGGGTAAACTTACATTATCAACTTTCTCTTCTGGTAAGGTTATACTTTCTCTCTCTCCTATCTCCTTTTGTAATTGAGAAAGCAACTCTTCCCCAAATCCATCCTGGTAGACCTTCTTTCCATAAAACACTTGCCTATTACGTGGTTGAGTGGAAAGCAAATTTAGAAATTCTCTTTCCTGGCTGTCCAGTTCTCCCAATGATTTAAAAAACAATTGAAATAAATGAGAGTCAAACTTTTCTTCTACATAATCCTGTACTTTAACTTCTTCTTGGGTCATTCCTGCTCGAATGAAATTTATTGTGCTGAAGAAAATTAATAGAATAGTGCTCACCATATAAAATAATCTTATCCTGTTAAATTTACCAATCATAGTTTTACTCAAAATTCTTTCCTTTCTAGGCTAATAGTTTATACCGGTGATTCAATACTGCCTTTTTTTTATTAAATCTCCCAACTTATCTCTATTTATGGTACGGAATAGAAAAGTTGTCTTTTGATCTTTATGTACGGAGAGTTTTTGTTCAAAAGTCTTTTTTTGCTTATTTTGATAGAAAATTCCCAAAGGTAGTCTATCTCTTTCTATAGCCCTGGCAAAAGCCTTGTTTCGATCATAAGGGTCATGATCCTGTAGAACATAGGTATTTTCCTGAAACCATTTGAAGGTATTAACTCTGTTAAAGGTAACACAGGGTTGAAAGATATCTACTAGAGCATATCCGGGGTGTTTTATGGCTTGCTTAAAAATCTCTACCGTATGCTCCAGGTTACCACAAAAAACACGAGCTACAAAAGAGGCATCCAGAGAGATAGCCAGAGCTAGAGGATTAAAAGGATCAGAGATAACACCATCTACTTGTACTGGTGTTTGAAATCCCGGTTCACTGGTGGGTGAAGCCTGCCCTTTAGTAAGCCCATAGACCATATTATTATGAACTAAATGGGTTATATCTGGATTTCTTCTGATGGTATGTAAAAAATGATTACCACCTTCACCATACATATCACCATCTCCCCCCTCCGCAATAACAGTTAACTGGGGATTACATGCCTTAATTGCCGTAGCAGGAGGCAAAGCTCGGCCATGTAATCCATTAAACATATGCACATTAAGATATTGAGGAGTTTTAGCAGCTTGACCAATACCGGAGACTACTACCACCTGCTGGGGTATTAAGGAGAGTTCAACTAAAGCCTGTTGCAGAGCTTTTAGTATGAGAAAATTACCACAACCAGGACACCAGGCTGGTTTAATATCCTGTTTATGGAAATCTATGGACTTTTTCATTTTTGATCTCCTTTCCCCTCTAAAACATCCTTAATTTCCTGGGCAAGTTCGTCAGCATAAAAGGGTAAACCATCATATTTTAAAATCCTGGTATCTACTGTTATGCCAGTTTGCCTTTCCAATAATTGACTAAACTGTCCACTATAATTATTTTCTATAACTACTATCTGCTCTGCTCTATGTAAATAATTAATACTTTCCTCTGAAATAGGATAAACCTGCTGGAAATGAAGTAAGGTAATGTCTGGTTTATCTAACCTTTCCAGTGCTTCTTTAATAATATGATAAGTCGATCCCCAACCTACACATAAGACGCGGTAATCTGATGATCCGACCAGTACAGGTGATAAGGCTTCTTTTTTTAAATAATATTCTTTGCTATTCCTTTTCTCTACCATACTCTTTCTGATTTGGCTGTCCTCAGTAATAAGACCCCTTTCATCATGTTCATCACTATCCACACGGACTAAACCTTCCCCAAATCCAGGTATTCCCCTGGGTGAAATCCCATTCTTCACCTTTAGATTATATCTTTGATAATCAGAATCAGTTTTGATAATACATCGTACTATTTCTCCCTTAGGAACTTCTAATTTATCAATATTATAATAGCTGTCCATGAAGTACTGGTCAGTTAACACAAAGACCGGGATCTGATATTGATCAGCCCAGTAAAATGCTTTCTGGGTCAATTGATAAGCATCCTCAATACTAGCTGGTGCCAGAATTACTCGGGGGAATTCTCCGTGACCGGCGAAGAGAGCTAAGTGTAAATCGCCCTGCTCGGTTCTGGTAGGTAAACCGGTAGCTGGACCAGGACGCTGGGCTAGATGAATAACCAGAGGACTTTCCAACATACCAGCCAGACTAAGGCCTTCAGTCATCAGATCAAATCCTCCCCCAGAAGTGGTAACCATTGCCCGAGCACCGGCATACCAGGCTCCTAAAGCCATATTTATAGCACTGATTTCATCCTCAGCCTGTTCAGCAATAATATTAAAATTATGGGCTTGTTGAGCTAAAAAGATTAGCACACCAGTTGAAGGAGACATAGGATAAGAAGATATAAAATTACAACCACCAGCGATAGCCCCTAAACCTACTGCCTCTGCACCATTAAGTAAAAGATTATTTTTCACTTTGCTATTTTTCTTCAAATTCAAAAAGTACTTACTATCTATCTGCTCTTCCTTAATTAATCTGTGCGCCTCTTGATACCCTCTTTCAAAAGCCCTAATATTATCTTCTACCAACTCTTCTTTATTCTTTTCGGTAAAATAACTTTTTATAAAATGCTTACCGATCTCAAATTCTCCATCCAGCAAACCTGATAATAATCCTACCGCTATGATATTGCCATAAATGGACTTACCTATCTCCTGCGCCATCTTGAGAAAGGACACATCAATAACGTTTTTCCCACTATTAAGCCTTTCTTGATCCCCAATAATGATGGTATGCTTATCAAGATGAGTAGAAACATGTTCTATAGCCTCTTTATCCAGAGGTATCAATACATCAATACGGGCAATGGGAGCTTGAACTGGTTTGCTGGATACTCTAATCTGGGTTGAATTACTTCCCCCTCTTACTCGGGACATATATTCCTTGGTAGCAAAAACATAATATCCAGATAACTTTAATATTCTGGTCAATAATTGTTCTACCGTCTGAATCCCCTGTCCGGCTTCACCACAAAGCACCAGAGAAATATCCTGCTCTGAGGCCATGGATCTGATTATTCTTTTCATCTATTTCTCCTTTCTTTATCTGTCTAAAGTAGGGAAAATAGGCAATGTTAAAAATTCTTATCTTTGCTATTCTTCAATAAATTCCAGAACTGAAAATTATTTGTAAAAAAATTATTCTTTATGATTAGCCTTTTTAGCTGGTGGTAATACCGGTTTTTTATATGGAACTGGAATATACTGCACAGAGGGACGAACTCCAGGACTCTGAGGATAAAGGTCCATTAATTCATATATTTCCTTTGGCATATCACTGGATACGCATAATCCTAATTCCCTGGCTTCCTCAAACTTTATGGGATAATCATGGGTCCATCTTCCCTCAGTAAGTACTTTAGCAATATGTTCAGCTTTTTCCTCACTGCATTTATTTTCAGTAAGCAGCCTTTTTACAAAGGAGTAGACCTGGGCTATGGCTTTGCGAGCCATGTCGGCTTGGATAATAGTCTCATCATCAATCTCATTTCTATCCTTGTCTTTAAGCACATTTAATATTGATATAGCGGGGTATTGACCCAATTGAGGGTCTACCGGACCTAATAC
>CAZGKY010000013.1:0-21084 GCA_964525625.1 uncultured Atribacterota bacterium
TTCTTTAAGTAATCAATTTATCCTTTACCCCTATGAAGAATTGGCTAAATATTATGAACATAAATGCAAAGATTATTATCAGGCAGGTGCTGTAGTGGAAGAGGCATTGCAAAGACTGGCCAGGGAAAAAATCAACTGGAACATTAAAGAAGAATATCGAAACCGCCTCTCTTACCGGTTGGAAAGAATAAAGAGGAAACAGGAATTGATGAGTTCCCAGGACCGTAGAAATAATCAGAGCGAATTAAGAGGATAATGGAAAATGAGCGAAGAAAAAAAGAATTATACTATCAAGGATTGGCCACAATATGAAAGGCCAAGGGAGAGATTATTACATCATGGCCCTGAATTTTTAACAGATGCTGAGCTGCTGGCTATTATCATCACCAAGGGGCATTCCGGAAAAACATCAGTAGAGGTAGCCCGCAGTCTATTAACTAAATTTGGAACTCTGAGAGGTCTAATGAGTGCCTCCTATTCAGAAATGAAACAGGTAAATGGCATTGGCAAGGCAAAATATGCCCAAATAAAGGCGGCACTGGAAATGGGAGTAAGATTAGCCCAGGAAAAGATTTTACCAGGTAAGAAAATAGCCAAAGCTCAGGATGTGGTAGATTACTATTATACAGAGATGAAGGATAAGAAAAAAGAGCTGTTTCATATTATTTTATTGGATATACGCTATCAGATTATCCGTGATGTACTTATTTCTATGGGTAGTTTGAGTGAAACTACCGTTCACCCTCGTGAGGTGATGAAAGAAGTTATTAAAGAATCAGCTGCTGCTGTTATCTTTCTGCATAATCATCCCAGTGGGGATCCTCAACCCAGTGAGCAGGATAGAGAGCTAACTAAAAGATTATGTGAATCCTGTAGTTTGCTGGGTATTAAAGTTCTGGATCATATTATTATAGGGGAAGAATGTTTTTATAGCTTTGCCCAGATGGGTCAAATTTAAAAAGGGCAGTTTTTAAATAATTGATTAATAAAAGATAAGGAGAAAAAGATAAGGAGAACAGGATGAAGCAAGTTGATTTAAAATATTGTACCAAGTGTGGTTATCTTTTAAAGAATACTATAATACAGAACCGCCCAAGAAAGTATTGTCAGCATTGTGATACTATATATTACGATAATCCTATTCCTACTGTAGCAGCAGTAGCAAGAAATAAACTTGGACAAATATTGTTAGTGAAAAGAAAGGTAGAACCGAAGAAGGGTTACTGGGCTTTGCCGGGTGGATTTATAGATGATGGAGAATCAGCCATTCAGGCCACTTTAAGAGAGTTACAGGAAGAGACTGGTTTAGAGGGTATTGTCCAGAGATTTATCAAGATATTCAATCATGAAAGTGCATTATATGGGTATGTTATAATTATAACCTATGAGGTAAGCATTATTGGTGGTAAATTACAAGCAGGTGATGATGCAGAAAGTGTGGGTTTTTTTGATGTTGAGGAAATGCCACCCCTGGCTTTCCCGTTTCAGCAAGAAGCGGTACAATTAGTCTTAAGTTATCCCTTAACGGAGAAGGTAAAAAGATAAGAAATATTAGCAGCTGAACATATAAAGTAATTTAGTTTGAACTTTATCGGTATGAACTTTTATTGATCTTGTATAAGTAATAAATAATAAATATGAGGTATTGTAAGATGGAAGAGGTAAAATTTTTTACCAAGGATGAGTTAAAGGTAAAGCCAGTATTAAAAAGTTCTCAATTAAGGGCAGTAGCACATAACCATGTTATGATGACCTTATTTGATTTTGGTCCTGACGATAATGTTATGCCCAACCACCACCATCCTCATGAGCAAATTAGTTATGTTTTGAAGGGTTCACTGAAAATGATTGCTGGTGGCCAGAGTCGGATCTTAAAAGCGGGACAGGGAGCTATTATACCATCTAATGTGGAACATGAAGTATATGCTTTAGAAAAAGATACTCAGGTATTGGATATTTTTTATCCAATAAGAGAAGATTATTTATCTTGACCAATATTATAATAGATATAGATAATAGGTATTTATAGGGGCATAAATCATAGGAATTTTTATGAAAGTATTAGCTCTTGATTATGATGGGGTAATTGTGGATAGTGTTTTAGATTCTCTATTTGTCAGTCATAATGCCTATTTAGAGCTAGTAGGAGATTCCCGGAAAGATGTTTTTGGTGGAGAAAGGTTCACTTTTCAAAACTGGCCCATAATACAAAAAAAATATGCCCGGGAGATTCAATATTATCGCTCTTTAAGGCCTTATATTAGAGATGCTACGGATTATGGCTTGATTCAAAAACTGCTGGAAGAAAAAAGATATTTACAAAATCAACAGCAATTCGACCAGTATCGCAATACGGTAAGATTTGACTTTAAAAAGTTTCATCAACTCTTTTATCAGGAAAGAAGAAAATTACAGGAGATAAATTTTGAAGAATGGCTTAAACTGGTACCCGCTTATCAGGAAGTTGTGTGCGGTATCAATCGTTTTATTCAAGAAGGGGTAAGAGTAATCATTACTACTTTTAATCGCAAGGAGTATATTATTAAGACTTTTCACCCCCGTTACTACAATATTCCCATAGGAGAACAGGATATACTTGATATAAGCTTAGGGAAGGATAAATCAAAACAGATGGAATATATTACTCAATTTTATGGAGTAAAGTATGATAAAATTTATTTTGTTGATGATCAACTGGCACACTTAGAACAGACACTTAGTCTGGGCTTACAGGTCTTTTTAGCCGGCTGGAGCTATGCTACTATCCAGCAAAAAGAACGGGCAGCACAACTGAATATCCCCGTTATTGAGAGAGAAGAAGATTTTTATTCTATGGTTAAGGAGTGTATGATCAGAGAGGACAAGGAACAGCAATTAAAAATAAAAAGGGAAAGAGAGGTAAGATTGTATGAAGGTAATAGATTACCATGAAGTTCCTCTAGAAGAGGTAGAAATAGGAGAGGCAGAAAAAGTAAAAGTGAGATGGCTCATTTCTGATAAAGATGATGCTAAAAATTTTGCCATGAGGTTATTTGAGGTTGGAGCAGGAGGTTTTACACCTTATCATAGTCATGATTGGGAACATGAGGTATTTGTCCTAGAAGGGGTAGGAGAGGTTAAAATAGAGGATAAAACTTATCCTATTAAAAAGGATAGTGTGGTATTTATTAATCCTCAAGTTAAGCATACTTTTACCAATACCGGAGAGGGAATATTGAAGTTTCTTTGCCTGATACCTTACAAGTAACAGGTAATCAGGGCTTACCAATAGTCAATTTCCTTAATCTCCAGAGGTTTTCTATGAAAATATTAGCAGTTGATTTTGATGGAGTGATAAGTGATAGTGCTCTAAAATCATTGTTTGTCAGTCATAATGCCTATTGCCGTTATTTTGGAGCAGAAGCGAAGAAAAATTTTGGTGGTCAGCTATTTACCTTTGCTAATTGGGAACAGATGAAAAAAGAATATTACCAGGAAATGGAAAAATACAGGAAACTTCGTGCTTATGTTGAACAGTCCTGTGATTTTTTAGTCATGATTAAGATTATTGAAGAACAAATAGAAGTAAAAAACCAGGAAGAATTTATTAAGATTCGTAATGAACTGGATCTGGATTACTACCTTTTTCATGAATTATTCTTTCAAGAAAAAGAAAGATGGCAAAAGAAAGATTTTGCTAAATGGTTTTCCTTATCCCCGGTCTATGAGGAGGTAGTAGCCGGAATTAAACAATTATTAAAAGAGGGGGTAAAGATAGTTATTGCTACCTCAAATTTGGGTAAAGCAATTCACCCTGCTTTCCAACAGGATTATCTGGGATTTCCTATGGATTTGAAGGATATTTTTGATAAAAACTATGGTCAGAATAAATCTGACCATATGAAAGCCATTAAAGCCCAGTTTAAGGTTAATTTTGGAGATATCTACTTTGTTGATGACCAATTAAGTTATCTAGAAGAGACTCAGATTTTAGGAGTCAATGTTTTTATGGCTGGCTGGGGCTATTGTACAGAAGAACAGAAGGATATTGCTCGAAGCAAGGGTATTACAGTTATAGAAAGGGAAGAAGATTTTTATCCCACTATGAAACAATTTTTTAATTAGTCCTGGTCCTGGCCATTCTGAGAACTATTGCTACCCGGATTTATGATTCCTCAGGATACTAAAATATAATTAATTTATAGTTTATAATACAAGTATATAGTATATAGTATATAGTAGATAGTATATAGTTTAGGTGGGTATAATTGAGAGCAGTATGGTTTATAGTTGATAGTTTTTAGTTTTAAGTTTTTAGTTCATAGTTTATGGTTTTTAGTTCATAGTTTATAGTGGAATATTTTTTAGTTATAATTGTTTTCTAATAATATACACCATAAGTATAAAGCTTAGCCCAATTCTAAATACTAAATACCAACGACTATCGACCAACGACTAAATAGGCTTGACGCTCGACACATGATTATTTTGTCATTGCGAGGTGCGCAGCGCTGAGGCAATCTCATCAACTTCTACCCAAGTGAATTTAAATTGAAAACCAAAAGTTGTAAATTATTTTACTTCCAAAATCAATTACTGGCGACCAATACCTGATGACTAAATTAACGTTATACGCTATACTTAATAAGGTATACTTATTGTCAATGATAGCGCAATACGCGCAACGCAATACCAAATACCAACGACCAACGACTAAATACTAACGACTAAATACTTTATATTGATATACCAGTATACTTAGCACATATCCTAAAATAAATCAGGAGGAGGATTAATAAATGATAAATTATACCGATTTAAATCCTGGGAAACGGGTATTAATGGGACCTGGCCCTAGTGATGTTCATCCCCGAGTGCTAAAGGCTTTGGCTACACCTCTGGTAGGTCACCTGGATCCCGATTTTTTGGAAATTATGAATGAAACAAGAGCGATGCTCAAAGAAGTATTTCAGACCAAAAATGAGATGACTATTGCTCTATCTGGTACGGGTAGTGCCGGGATGGAAGCCTGTCTAGTAAATCTTCTCCAACCAGGGGATAAAGCAATAGTCTGTGTTAGTGGTCTATTTGGAGAGAGAATGGTAGATATTGTAAAGAGGTGTGGAGCTGAACCAGTTGTTGTTCAGACTGAATGGGGTAATATTATCGAACCAGAACAAGTTCAAAAAGCCCTGGCTGATAATGGTAAGGTTAAATTGTTAGCTATTGTACATGCGGAGACCTCAACCGGAGTAAGACAGCCCCTGGAAGAAATCTCCCGTCTAACAAAAGAGGCAGAGACTCTCTTGCTGGTAGATGCGGTAACTTCATTAGCCGGCATTCCAGTAGAAACTGATAGGTGGCAGATTGATGCCATATATAGTGGTTCCCAAAAATGTCTTAGTTGCCCGCCGGGGTTGGCACCAGTCTCTTTCAGTGAAAATGCCTTACAGTCTATTAATCAGAGGACCAGTCCTATCCAAAGCTGGTATCTGGATATTCAGATGCTCCAGAGCTACTGGGGCAAAGAAAGGTTTTATCATCATACTGCACCTATAAATATGATTTATGCCCTAAGAGAAGCTCTACGACTGGTTTTAGAAGAGGGATTAGAAAAGCGATTCCAAAGACATTATTTGCATTCTAAAGCTCTGGTGGCAGGTCTAGAGGCTATGGGCTTAAAGATGATAGCTCCCGTTGACTATCGTTTACCGGAATTAAATGCGGTATATATTCCAGAGGGTATTGATGATATTACGGTAAGGAAAGCTCTGCTTAAGGAGTATGGTATTGAAATTGGTGGAGGACTGGGTAAATTCAAGGGAAAGGCCTGGCGTATTGGTTTAATGGGTTATTCCTGTTCTCAGGATAATGTTATGCTTCTTCTGGCTGCCCTGGAAAATATTTTACAGAGTCAGGGGTATAAATGCTCTGAACATGGGATTATGGCAGCCCAAGAAGTATATCAGAAAGAGAAAGATAAGTAAGTTTAATTTCTAGAGATACTTCGTTCAAGCAGTTTAATAGAAAGAGAAATTATAAATAAAAATAGAAAGAGAAAGAGAGGACCTTTGACCCCTCTTTCTCTTTGCTTTTTACTTGTTTTATTTAGAAGATTTCTGTTAAGGTTGAGATGTTTTTAATTCTTTATTTTATTTCAGTTAATTCACCTTCACTTTTGGCAACCACAACTGCACAAGCAGCATCTCCAGTTACATTGCAGGAGGTTCTGGCCATATCCAGTATTCGGTCTATTCCAGCAATAAGAGCTACCCCTTCCAGCGGCAATCCTACTGAAGTAAGCACCATGGTTAACATGATCAAGCCTGCTCCCGGTACCCCGGCTGTACCTATAGAAGCTAATAAAGCAGTCAATAGTACGGTTAATTGCCCACCAAATCCCAGAGGAATTCCATAAGCTTGAGCCACAAATAAAGCACAAATTCCCTGATATAATGCTGTACCATCCATATTTATTGTAGCACCTAATGGTAGTACAAAACTGGAAATGGTGGGAGAAACCCCCAGGTTTTCTTGAGCTAAGCGCATAGATACCGGAAGAGTACCAGAACTACTACAGGTAGTAAAGGCAAGTAATGATGCCCCACTAAATCCTTTAAAGAATTTTACAGGACTCATCTTGGCCAAAAGAGAAACCATTCCAGAATAGATTAATAACTCATGAATAATGACACCTAAATAGACTGCTAAGATTAACTTAGCAAAAGGTAGCAATACTGATAATCCATGTGTACCCACTGTAACTGCAATTAGAGCAAATACTCCATAGGGAGCCAATCCCATTATTATGCCAGTTAATTTATACATCGTTTCCGCAAAACTATTAAAAAACTCTAAAACTGCCTTTCCTTTTTCTCCTGCTCTGGTCATTGCATAGCCAAAAAAGAGTGCGAATACAATGACCTGCAGAACAGTACCCTGAGCCATAGCTCCGATGGGATTGGTTGGTACCAGATTGATAATCGTATCAGACAAAGAAGGAATTTTAGCCGCTTCTTGTGCCGTTTCTTCCAGTACCAAGCCCATGCCGGCTCCCGGTCGGATGATATTTCCAATTATTAAACCTATTACTATAGCAAAAGCAGTAGTTACCAGATAATAAGCAATAGTCTTACCGGCTACTCTACCTAATTTTTGGGGTTCAGCAATACTGGCTACTCCTACAACCAGACTGGAAAATATCAAAGGTATTACCAGCATTGATAAAAGACGAAGGAAGATGGTGCCTATTGGTCGAATTAAGACCACCCCTGGACCCCATATTGCTCCAACAATTATTCCCAGGATAAAACCAATGAGAATTTTTTGAAACAATTTCATTTTTACCTCTCCCCTTTTAAAATAATAAACTTAAAAATTTCCTAATTCTTAATGTTTAACACCATTTTTTATTAATAACCCCACCTCCTTTTCCTGATGTTTACTAAGCATTTATTTTACCCTCACTTTTCCAGCATGAAATATTAATATTGGTAATGCAAAAAAGTCTTCCTTATAATTTTTTGTTAATCAATTATAAAATCAATTGTTTTTTCTACCGTTTTTTGACTGGAGACATCTTTCAGGACTATTTGAAATTGATATTCTCCTTTCGGGAAGGGAGTATCTTGAGTTATGGTATTGGTAATAAATAATTCCTTATTGGCAGCATGGGAAATGATGTGGTATTCCAGAAAATCTTTTTTCCCCCAAAGTATATTTCCCTCCCTATCCAGAATATAGAGGTCTTCCTTGATATGAATTTCATAGAGGTTTTGATCAATTTCTTTTATAGTATAATTTTTTGGCTCAGTATAGATGAAAAACGTTTCTCCCTGTGCGAAATGATTATTAGCACGGATTTGATAAAACCCGAACCCTCCAGCCTCATCATCGGTAAAAAGTAGATTATTTAATTCTAATGGTGCTTTATTCCAGATTAAGGAAAGTGCTTTTTCTAATAAATTTACCGATCTCTGATAATCCTGCTTTTCTAAACAAAGCAAGGCTTCTTCAATAAGATTTTTTTCTGAAGCAATAGTGGTAGCCGAGAAAATAAAAGTTATAAAAAATAAGACCATAAATAATACACTAAAAAACAACCATTTTTTCATAAAATCGTTTTCTCCTTATTTTAAAATTTTTGAATTTTAGCCTGGTAAGATTAGTACTGTTATATAAAATTACTCAGGGCATACGTGTCCTGGTAATTGGCCAAAAAACTATAGAAGCCCTACCTATTATGTTTTTTCTTGGGACAAAACCCCAAAAACGGCTATCACTGCTGTTTATACGATTATCGCCAAGAACAAAATAGGAATTTTTCGGAACAGTAATCTCTGGCATTGTTTCAAAGGAAGGGTGTGTTACATAATCCTCTTTTAATCTTTCTCCATTTAGATAGACTACTCCCTTAACTATTTTTACTTTATCTCCTTCTACTGCAATAACTCTTTTAATATAGTTGTGATTTTGATCAATAGGCGGCTTAAATATTACAATATCGCCATGTTTGGGATCAGTTATTCGGTAAACAATCTTATTACAGATTAATCTTTCCCTATTAAACAGAGTATCCTCCATTGAAGCACCTTTAACTACGGTAACCTGTCCAATGAAGGTAATAATAATAAAGGCAATTATCCCAGCACTTACTACTGTTTCAATAAGTTCACGCCACATTGATTTCACCTTTTTTCCATTTTTCTTATTTAGAAGTGAATTGTTTTTTGCCATAGTTCTCCTCTTTTCCTTTGTTTTTCAATTTTCTACACACTAAAATTATACCATATCTATGTATTTTGCAAGTAAGAAAAAATTTTACCAGAAGTAATAAATTGGGTTATAATACAGGTTGTAATAAGAATATTGCTTGGAATTATGGAATTGAAAAAGAGGAGGAATAATAATATTAGTGCCATTATCTTCGATCTTGATGATACCTTAATAAAGACTTCCAAGATTTATAACCATGCTCGATATCAGTTTGCTAAGCTAATGTCTGAGTTGGGATTTTCTGGTCAGGAAGTTTTGGAAAAACTCGATGAAATTGATATAGGTCATATTACTGAGCAGGGTTTTGCCAAAGAAAGATATCCTTTGAGTCTGGTGAAGACCTACCATTATTTTTGCCAGAAGTTTGGTAAGAAAATTGAAGTGCAAAGAGAAAAAGAAATTACCAGTATTGGCTGGCAGGTTTTTCAACAAATTCCGGAATTAGTTGAAGGAGTTGATTTGGTATTGACCAATCTTAAAAATCGTTATCACTTAATCCTGGCCACACTAGGTGATCCGGAAATTCAGCAACAAAAAATTATTCAAACTGGCTTGAAAAATTATTTTAATGCTATTTATGTCTTGAATTACAAGACTGCCGAAGAGTATTTACAGATTCTCAAGAACCATGATTTAAAGAAAGAAGAGACCTGGATTATTGGCAACAGCGTCAGATCTGATCTGAATCCCGGATTACAGTTGGGATTGAACTGTATACTGATACCGGCCAGTACTTGGAAATATGAAGAGGAAAAACCAATTTCTACTCAATTTATCCAATTGAATTCTCTCATAGAAGTATTGACTTATTTATAGTAAAAAATGTAATAAATAAAATAATTATTTAATAATATATAGCAGTGATTAGCTGACAATAAATTATGTTAAGTAATTTAAGAAACTTTAAGTGTGAGTGTTTGCGTAAGATGGTCGTATCTTGATTAAAGTAATCCTGTCTAGGGCTGAATTGGTATGCACTATATTTTATACGGAATAAGCTTATGCGGGAAGATCAGTATGAGATTGCCACACACTGCCTAAGCAGTGTTCGCAATGACTTTGAAGTTCATAGTTTTTAGTTTATGGTTTATAAGTATATAGTATATATAGTATGTAGTAATTAGTTTTTGTGGGTAAAATTGAGAGCAGTGTGGTTTATAGTTGATAGTTTTTAGTTTTAAGTTTTTAGTTCATAGTTCATAGTTTTTAGTTCATAGTTTTTAGTGGAATATTTTTTGGGTGTAATGGTTTTCTATTAATGTACGCAATACTAGATACGAACGACTAGTGACTAACAACTAAATACTTTATACGATATACATTATACCGATATACTTTTATACTGAAATTAATAATGCACCATGAATTATGCATGACTCACAATGCACAACGAATTTGTCATTGCGAGGCGCGTAGCACCGAAGCAATCTCATCCACTTCTACCCAAGAAAATTTAAATCAGAAACTAATGTTGTAAATTTATACTAAATACCAACGACCAACGACTAACAATACACGACGTACCACGAAATACTATATACTAACAACTAAATACTAAATACCAACGACTAACAACGAATTTGTCATTGCGAGGCGCGTAGCGCTGAGGCAATCTCATCCACTTCTACCCAAGTGAATTTAAATTGAAAACCAAAAGTTGTAAATTATTTTACTTCCAAAATCAATTACTGGCGACCAATACCTGATGACTAAATTAACGTTATACGCTATACTTAATAAGGTATACTTATTGTCAATGATAGCGCAATACGCGCAACGCAATACCAAATACCAACGACTAAATACCAACGACTAAATACTTTATACTGATATACCGCTATACTGGTATACTGATAAACTCAAAAAAAGGGGTTTGCAAGGGAATTTTATTCCCAGGATTGTCTTATATATGAAAAAATATCCGTCTTATCTTAATATTAGTGAAATTCAATTTCAAAAACGCATTAAAGATGCTTATCGTATTCTGCAATCCTGCCGCATCTGTCCGCATAGTTGTGGCGTAAATCGTATTGCTGGCCAGAAGGGGCTGTGTCGTTCAACCGCTCAGGTCAGGGTCTCCAGCTATAACGCTCATTTTGGAGAGGAACCACCCATCTCTGGAGTTAATGGTTCAGGGACAATCTTTTTTACCAATTGCACTCTCCGCTGTGTCTATTGCCAAAATTATCCTATTAGTCAACTGGGAAATGGTAATCCCATTTCTATTTCTCGATTATCTAAAATGATGCTGGAATTACAAAAAAGGGGTTGCCACAATATTAATCTGGTAACCCCAACTCATTTTGTTCCACAAATCATCGCGGCGATTGGGCAATCCAGAAAAAGGGGTCTTTCTATACCAATAGTATATAATAGTAGCGGTTATGAATCGGTGACTACTTTAAAGTTATTACAGGGGATTATAGATATTTATCTTCCTGATGCCAAATATGCTGATAATGATATAGCCCAGAAATATTCCGGAGCAAAAAATTATTTTCTAGTATTAAAAGATGCCTTACAGGAGATGTACCGACAGGTTGGTGATTTAAAGATAGATCAAAATGGGGTAGCTCTTTCCGGGTTGATAATTCGCCATTTAGTGTTACCAAATAATCTAGCCGGTACCGACCAGATTTTACCTTGGATTGCCCAAAATATATCTCGTGGAACCTATATTAGTTTAATGGCGCAATACTTTCCTACCTTTAAGGCTATGAATTATCCAGAGCTATCGCGCAGGATTAGCAGTAAAGAATATCAAAAAGCAAAGGTCATCTTTGAACAATGTGGATTACAAAATGGCTGGCAGCAAGAATAAAGAATAGATAGGGAAATTAAAATTATTTTAAAAATACTGATAAAGGGGTAAATAGAAAGAGATCGGATTAAAAATATGGTCCATAAAATCAATAAAATAAATAGAATCAATAGAAAAAATATTACCTTAACAGCAGAAATAACCCTATTGGGAGTAGTAATTATTTGGGGTTACACTTTTCCGCTGATAAAGAATATACTGGAGACTATTCCCCCCTTTACCTTTTTAGCCTATCGCTTTTTTCTGGCTTCTACCGTTATTTTTTTAATTTTTCAGAATCAATTAAAAAATATCAGCTTGCAGACTATTACTAAAGGATTTTGGGTGGGGCTATTTTTATTTCTCGGTTATTTTGGGCAGACGGTGGGAACCCAATTTACTACAGCTACTAAGACGGCTTTCCTTACTGGTTTTTCAGTCATTTTGGTTCCCATTTTTGCTTTTTTCTGGGTTAGAGAAAGAATTAGAACTAATTCCATAATTGGGGTCATTCTGGCTATGTTCGGTCTCTGGTTAATGAATTTTAAGGGGGCACTAGATTATGTAAATAGAGGAGATTTCCTTGTTTTCCTGGGGGCGGTGGGATTTGCTCTTTATATTATAGCAGTGCATATTTACACCAAAAGATATGATTATGTCCAATTAGTGTTTATACAATTAATCACTGTTTACCTCCTGTCTTTTTTCCTATCAATCTTATTTGAACGTCAAGCCTTACATTTTTCTTATCGGTTTCCAGTATTTTGGGCAATTGTAGTAACCGGTTTGTTTGCTACTGCTCTTGCCTTTTACCTGCAAAATCGATTTCAACGTTATTCCAGTCCTACTAAGATTGCCATTATTTTCTCTACTGAACCAGTCTTTGGAGCTATCTTTTCCTACTTGCTTTTAGGGGAAACTATTGGTCTATTTGGAATAATGGGCGGAATAGCAATTTTTGCTGGTATGTTTATTGCCCAGTTAGAAAAGGATGAGAGAAACATAGATTTTATCGCTAAAGAGAGATAAAAATTTTTAATTAGTGAGGTATTATATGATTTTAGAAGAGATAAAAAATAGAAGAAGTATTAGAAATTACTTAGCTAAGGAGATACCAGAAGAAATATTGACTGAAGTGCTGGAAGCAGCCAGATGGGCGCCATCGGCTAGTAATCGGCAGCCTTGGAAGTTTGTTATTATAAAGGATAAAGAGTTAAGGCAACAGATAAAACAGGCAGCTGGAGGTCAAAGTTTTGTGGGGGAAGCACCAGTAGTAATTGCTGGTTGTGCTACCAATGTTAATCATATTATGCCTAATGGTGTTCATTCCTATCCTGTGGATTTGGCTATTGCCTTAGATCATTTAAGCCTGCAGGCAGTAAGGGCGGGATTGGGAACCTGTTGGGTGGGGGCTTTTAATCAAGATCGAGTGAGAGAGATTTTGCGTATTCCTAAAAAGGTAATAGTAGTCTGTCTTATGACTATCGGATATCCCGCTAGTACTGGATTAAAAAGTAGTAGAAAACCTAAAGAAGATATTATCTGTTATAATTACTATGAAGAATAATTTGTTTGTTAAAATTATATAATTACTTGGTTACTCAGGGGAGGATAAAAATATTACTATGCTTAATTTTTTCTCTCTTTTTCATCCCCTTATACAAGCTTTGCTTGCTGGAATATTTACCTGGGGTATGACTACACTTGGTGCTGGTACTGTCTTCTTAACCAGGGGAGTAAATAGAAAATTACTGGATACTATGCTTGGCTTTGCCGCAGGAGTGATGATAGCAGCAAGTTACTGGTCTCTCTTAGCCCCGGCTATTGCTATGAGCGAAGGGGGTTCTCTTCCCAGTTGGGTACCGGCTGCCCTTGGTTTTTTACTTGGAGCTATTTTTCTTAGATTAATTGATGCAGTATTACCTCATCTTCATCTCGATTTATCAATAAAAGAAGCCGAAGGAGTCTCTACTACCTGGCAGAGGAGTACTCTGCTTATACTGGCGGTCACTCTACACAATATCCCGGAAGGATTGGCGGTAGGGGTGGCTTTTGGAGCAGTTGCTTCTGGTTTGTCTACTTCTACCCTTAGTGGGGCTATGGCGTTAGCAATTGGTATTGGAATACAGAATTTTCCGGAAGGTATGGCTATCTCCCTACCATTAAGAAGGGAAGGGCTATCCAAGCGAAAGAGCTTCTGGTATGGTCAGCTTTCTGGTATAGTAGAACCAATCTTTTGTATGATTGGGGCTTCCGCAGTCTTAATTGCTCGCTCTATTCTTCCTTATGCCCTGGCCTTTGCTGCAGGAGCTATGATATTTGTAGTGGTAGAGGAGTTAATACCTGAATCTCAGCAAAGGGGCCATTCCGATCTAGCAACTATGGGAGTAATAATTGGATTTATTATCATGATGGTCCTGGATGTTTCCTTAGGATAATTCGGATAACCTACTCTATTTCTAAATGGAACAGCAGAAACGGTTCCTTGTGTTAGCCCCCTTGTTTTATTATTTTACTTATGTAAATTGATTATTTTTTGTAATGATATATAATTGAAATAAGAAAAATATATTTTTAATATATAAAGGATATGTTAAGTGAAAAGAATTGATATTTTCCATGAGTTGAAAAGAAGAATTGTCTTTTTTGATTACAAGCCACGTCAGATGCTTAATATTAAAGACCTCTCTAAAGAGTTTGGGGTCAGTGCCATTCCTATAAGGGAAGCTCTCATTCGATTGGAAGAGGAAAAACTAATTAATATTATTCCCAATAATGGTGCTTATGTCAGTGACTTGAGTTTTCAGGAATTAAAGGATGTTTTTGAGGTAAGATTGTTTCTCCTGGGAATGGTAGGCAAACTGGCCGTCAAAAGGGCGAAGGAAGATGAGATTACTGAAATGAAAACCCTGGCTGAAAAGATGAAAAAGGAGAAGGACAGAAAGAAAATCATTCAACTTGATGCTCAGTTTCATGATTTATTAAACAAATCAACCGGAAACGAAGTACTGGCAGATACCCTGGAAAAACTTAGAAATAGATTGGGACGTCTCTGGTATCTGGCGGAAAAGTCAGAGAGTTATTCTTTACAAATTCCTCAGGAGATAGAAAGTCTAATTAAAGCCCTGGAGGATCGAGATGGGGAAAGATGTAAACAAATATTACAGGAACATGCTATTCATTTTATAGAAACAATTAAGATCAATCTATTTAATGGTTATCCAGTATAAGTGATTTTATTATTGAGAAATATTATTTTTTCTTTGATAAATTCAAGAAAGGAAATTTTATGAAAAATATATTGGTAATCGGTGCCACTGGACAGATTGGTTCTGAATTAACCCTGGCTTTGCGCAAAAATTATGGTTCAACACAGGTAGTTGCTGGTATTCATCCCAGTAAGCCTCCCTCTGGAAAGCTAAAAGAATCTGGTCCCTTTGTGGAAATAGAATGTTTGGATATTAATTCTCTAATTAACTCTGTTCAAAAATTTAAAATTGATACCATTTACCATCTGGCAGCCATACTTTCAGCAACTGCTGAGAAGAATCCTAAGTTAGCCTGGGATATTAATATACAGGGCTTGATTAATGTCCTGGAAGTGGCAAAATCATATCAATGTGCCGTCTTCTTTCCCAGTTCCATAGGTGTGTTCGGTAAGAGTACTCCCAAAGATAAGACTCCTCAAGATACCATTCAAAGACCCTCAACTATCTATGGTATTACAAAATTAACCGGTGAATTACTCTGTGATTACTATTATCAGAAATATAATCTTGATGTACGTGGAGTTCGTTACCCGGGTTTAGTCTCTTATGAAACACTTCCTGGTGGAGGGACTACTGATTATGCTGTGGAGATATTTTATGAAGCCCTTACTCGTCAATATTACAATTGCCCCTTAAGAGAAGATACCTATTTAGATATGATGTATATGCCTGATGCTATAAAGGCTGCCTTACAGCTTATGGAAACAGAGAGCAGTCGTCTACTACATCGCAATGCCTATAATATAACTGCTATGAGTTTTTCTCCCAGAGACCTTTATGTAGAAATAAAGAAATGGATACCTGAATTTAAGATAAGTTACCATATAGATCCGGTAAGACAGGCTATTGCTGATTCCTGGCCCAACAGTATGGATGATCAGGTAGCTCGTCAGGAATGGGGCTGGCAACCGGATTATGATCTACCCAGTATGACTGAAGATATGATTAGAAAGTTGAAGAAGAAGATAATAAGAGATAACAAGTAATACTAATATAAAATTATAAAATTAAATAAGTATGGTAGGTAAGGAAGATTGAAAGATAGGGATTGGAGGTACCAACAATGAGTTTAGAAAAGTTGGAAAATGTGCTAAAGAAAGCACTGGATGATTTAGAACAAGAAGGTCGCTTAAAAGGAAAAGAAATGATTATTACTGATATTAGAAAAGCAAAAGGCAGGGAAGGTCCTCGTTATTTCTTAAGGGGAAAGGAAGGCAAACCATTTATCAGGATGAACTCTAATTCTTACCTCGGTTTATCCTTACGTAAGGAGATGATTTCTCCCGGGAAAGAGGCAACTCGAAAATTTGGTACCGGGCCAGGAGCAGTTCGTTTCATAAGTGGTACCTTTCAGATACATCGAAAATTAGAGCAGAAATTGGCTAATTTCCATAAACGAGATGATGCCATCATCTTCAGTTCGGCTTACACCACCGTATTAGGTGTTCTTACTCCCTTGATTACTGCAGAAACCATAGTAATTAGTGATGCCTTAAATCATAACTGTATCATAAATGCTATTCGCTTATCGAGACCGGCGGATAAATTAATTTATAGCCATCTTAATATGCAGGAATTAGAAGCACAACTGGGCAGGAGTATAGGAAAGGCAAAGCGTGTACTGGTAGTAACAGATGGAATTTTCAGTATGAGGGGAGACTATGCCCCACTGGACCAGATTTCAGGGCTTGCTTGGAAGTATCAGGAACACTTTCCGGAAGGTGTAGTGGTGGTAGTGGATGATTCTCATGGAGTAGGCTGTTTTGGGGCAACAGGTCGAGGTACAGAAGAGTACACCAGAGCAGATGGTGTTGATATTCTGATTGGCACTTTAGGTAAAGCCTTTGGAGTAAATGGAGGCTATGCCACCTCCAGCCAGACTATCATTACCTATTTACGAGAAAATGCACCTTTATATATTTACTCTAATCCCATCTCACCAGCTGAAGCCGCAGAGGCTTATCAGGCACTGGAAATAATAGAAAGTGAGGAAGGTCAGGCTATTTTGGAGCACCTTCAAAGGATGACCAAAAGATTTGAAGAAGGATTGAAGGAGCTGGGGTATGAAATAATTGAAAGTGAGCACCCCATTGTTCCCTTGATGGTCAGAGATACTAAAACTACAAAGGAATTGGTTAACTTCTTGATTGAACATGGCATCCTGGCTACCGGGCTGAATTTTCCTGTAGTTCCTCGGGGAGATGAGGAGATTCGTTTTCAGATTAATGCTGATCATACTCCTTCTGATATCGATATGGTGCTGGAAGTATTAAAAAAGTGGAAAGACCAGGTCCAGGGTAAGATATAAATTAGTTAAAAATAATAAAAAAAGTTGCCCAATATTTCTTTTTCGCTTATATTATTAGTTAATATTTATTAGTTTTAAAAAATTAAGCTGGAAAATTTTCACAAAAAAGAAAAGACAGTTCTTTTTTTGGGATAAAATGATTATATTACCCCTTATTCATTTTTTTGCCTTTTTGGTTTATTTATGCCTAATCTTTTTTCTGTTGTGGCAAGATACCAAATCTCCTCTAAATAGGGTTTGTGTAACCTTTATTAGCTGTTTTGCCCTCTGGAGTGTAATGTTGATTTTTTATTATCAACCAGGTATTTCCAAAGAAAAAGCTATGCTGTTGAATAATTTAGCATCCTCAGGCTGGATAAGCTTTGCTAGTTTTTTTCTCTGGTTCTCTTTGCTATTTACCGAAAAGAAAAGAGTATTGGAGCATAAAGCTATTTATGTCATCTTTTTTGCTCCACCCTTATTTCTTATCTATAAAAAGTGGCAGACTGGCTTATTGACCTTCGATTATATAAAACAATCCTGGGGATGGGCAGGTGTCTGGGTAGAATCAGTATGGACTTATCTCTATTTTATCTATTACCTTTCCTTTACCATCATAGCACTTTACCTTATTTTCCATTTTGGAAAGAAGGTAAAAGATCGATTAAAACAAAAACAGGCTCGGATTATCTTTCTTGCTTCCTTAATTACCCTAATCCTTAATACAGTTATTGAAGTAATTATACCCAAGCTGAATATTATCCGATTACCTTTTTTAGCTAACATTGTTACTCTTATCTGGGTAGCCGGTTTGGTTTATGCTATAGTAAAATATAGACTTATGATAGTCACTCCCCATACTGCTGCCGAACAGATTATCTCAACTATGGCTGATTCTTTATTACTTTTAGATAGAAATGGTGCCATAAATAGTGTAAACCAAGCGCTGCTGAATATGTCAGGTTACCAGGAGAAAGAGCTTTTCGGGAAATCGCTGGTACTATTTTTTAATGAAGTTAAGTGGCAGAAAATCTTGTCTGCTTGCCAAACTGAGAAGAGGTCCATTAAAAATATTGAGTTTAATTTTAAAACCAAAGATGGTCAGCAAATACCGGTTCTTTTATCCAGTTCACCTATTATTGATGAGGCAGGAGAAATAACAGGAATTGTATGCATACTGAAGGAAATTGCTGAACTAAAAAAAACCAAAGAAGTTTTAGAAAAAAGTCAGCAAGAAGCTATCAGTCTATTTCGAAATAGTCCCTTACCAGGAATATACCATGATGAAAATGGTCTTATCTTGAATGTTAATAAGAAGTTCACTGAACTGTTTGGTTATACTTTAGAAGAATTGAAAGGGAAAAACATTAAGGAAGGGATGATTTTTCCGGACGAAAGAACAGCTCAGGAAAGCGAAAAATTAACGCGGATGTCTTTAGCCGGTAAGGATATTAAATGGGAAACCATTCGCAAGAAGAAAGATGGAACCCTGATACCTGTTATTATTACTGTGGCAGCAATTATAACCCAGGGCGAAAAAAGAGCCATTGTTGCTTTTTATCAGGACATAAGCAAAGAAAAAGAATACTTAGAGAGAATAGTGGAAAGTGAAAGAAAATACCGTCACCTTTTTCAGAATATGCCTGCTGCCTATTACCAGACTGATAGAGTAGGTAATTTGCTTATGATTAATCCTGCCGGGATAAAATTATTAGGATTTAACTCTTTAGAGGAAGTTATTGGGAAAAATGTAGCTCTGGATTTGTACTATAAACCAGAGGAAAGAGTAGCTTTTTTAAAAACATTAAAAAATAATGGTGGAAAAGTGAAAGACTATGAAGTTGTTTTGAAAAATAGGGAGGGACATCCCATATTTGTTTCTACTAATAGTCAGTATTATTACTATGAATCTGGAGAGATTGCCGGAGTGGAAGGGGTCTTTATAGATATCACCGAACGGAAAAAAGCAGAAGAAGCCTTACGAAAGAGCCAGCAAGAATTTGCTAGCCTTTTTAAGAATAATTCTGAAGCTTTAGTTTATATGGATGAACATAGCCATATTATAGACATCAATCCCCGCTTTACCGAGCTTTTTGGTTATACTCTTGAGGAAATCAAAGGAAAAAATATTAATAGTGGTATTATACACCCCCCTGATAAAATAACAGAAGGAGTAGGGCTTGATTCAAAGGCACAAACGCAAGGTTATGTTCGATTTGAAACAATCCGGAGAAAGAAAGATGGCACTTTATTTCCCGTTTCCATATCTGGTGCACCGGTTATTATTAATGGAGAATTCAAGGGAATTATTGGCACCTTTATTGATATTACCGAGAGAAAAGAATTAGAAGCAAAGTTAAAAACCATGGCCCGCACTGATATTCTTACCGGTTGTTTTAACCGGCGGTATGGTCTTGAATTACTGACCAGGCAGATGAAATTATCTCAGCGCAATAAATCTCCTCTCTTAATTGCCTTTTTAGATATTGATGGTTTCAAAGAGATAAATGACCGTTTTGGTCATCAGGAAGGTGATGAAGTATTACAACAAGTTAGTAAACTCTTTGCCTCTGCCTTGAGAGAAGTTGATATTATCTGTCGCCTGGGTGGTGATGAGTTTTTACTGGTCTTTCCTGATACTGAGTTACAGGAAGCTTCTCTCATTAGGAAAAGGTTGGAAAAAAATTTGATTTACTTAAATAGCAAGATAAAAAAGAACTATGAAATACGATTAAGTATCGGTTTTGCCGAGTATTCACCTTCGGAAACACTATCACTGAGTGAATTAATAGCCCTTGCTGATCAACGAATGTATGAAGAAAAGAAAAAAAGACAGAACAGAGCAATTTTTTTGGGTGAACAGAGCAAACCAAAATCACAAATTTAAATATTTCACTTAAATTTTTGTCTAAAATCATTTCTGTTAGGGAATAAATATAGTAGTAAGATTAAAATTTAAATATTATGAAGCAATAGATAATTAAACTGTAAAGGCAAACTATCCCAAAGGGTAGGACGCAAAGTTATGGGCTTAAGATGGAGTGAATGTTATCCATTAAGGCTGCCAGACTACCAGTTTATTTTTATTTAATAGAAAACTGTTCCATGCCTGGTATCTGAAAAAAATAGTTTCAGTTAGATAAAATTAAAGATATATTAAAGGCTATGTTTCTATTAGTAACTATCTTTTTCTTATCTGATGGGTAAGAAGAGTATTCCGGAGGTAAACAAAGTGGAACATAAGGTAGACGGGGAAAAAGAGGAGACCTTATGCCGTAATAAATTAATCGTTAGGTATCAATATTTAGTGACTAAGATTGCCCAACAATTTAAGGATACCACAGAATCAATGGAGAATTTAGAAGAAGTGGGCTATTTAGGCTTATTAAATACTGCTTATCTCTATGATAGTAAGATACATAAAGTAGATTTCCCGACATATGCCCGGATTCTAATTACTGAGGAGATTCACCAATATCTCCTAAACCATAATCGGCTAATTGACTGTCCAGGCTGGCTTAGTGACCTCAATGAGCAGATCAATTACTTTGTGATTCAGTTTCGAGAGAAACATCATCGCTTCCCTCAGATTTCTGAGATTGCCACACATTTTAATATCACTGATAATGGTTTACAAGAGATACTAAAAGCTCGTGATTCCTTAAGGGAAGCTTTCCTTTTCTTTTCTGAGGATTCTCAAGTAAACTTTGTTTATCTTAAGCCTGATTTAAATAAGATTAAGAACAGGCGATACCAATCTTTTAAACTACCTATAGAAGATATAATTGTCTTAAGAAGGGCTTTTAAAAAGATTAGAGAGATTAAAGAGGAGATTATCTATTATCTATTTATAATGGATTTAAATCAGACTAAGTTGGCCCGCATGTTGGGGATTAGTTCAGAAAAAGGAAGCACGTAAAAAGAGTTACTTTAAAATCTTTCATAAAACATAATAAAATATAAAAATAAGTTAA
>CAZGKY010000013.1:21094-26100 GCA_964525625.1 uncultured Atribacterota bacterium
CAAATTAAAAAAAAAAAAAATCTAAACCAAAACCATTAACACAAAATCACTAACAAAAAAAAAATAAATAGAATACTATAACACAAAAAAAAATTCAAACAAAATACACTTCGAACCATAATAAAATATAAAAATAAGTTAATTTTAGTATATTTAATTCTCCTTGATAATTTAGCAATATGTTAATAAGTAAAGAGACAAGTCTCTTTAAGATTTCCCAAGCTTAGTTAAGATACTGTCATTTTTATATTTTTATGATATAATTACATATTATTTCAAAATACAACAAAAGATTACCACACCATTGAATCTTTACCAAAATCAGTTTATACTCTTTTTCTCCCCACAGGAAAGAAGAAATAATTGATTTGATGTTAATTTATGATTAAAGACCCTTTTTTTAGCGCTATCAGGTAATATCTTTTCCAATATTGAGGTAAGAGCAAGATAATGGAGAGATTAGCAAAAAAGAAAAGAGAATTAGTCTATGGTCTTTTAGATGAAGCTCCAGTATTTTTTGTAGCCATCAATCCTGATGGAACATCTCGTTATATAAACAAAACTATGCTTGATGCCTTAGGATACCAGAAGAAGGAAGTATGGCACAAGGATTATCTGAAACAATTTGTCCCTGCTAGCCAACATAATCTGGTGCAAGATGTATTTATTAGTTTACAAAAAGAAGGTCAGCCCACTCATAATGAAAATATTATTCTTACTAAAAACGGGAAAGAACTCTTAGTAAGATGGTATGGACATCCTATTTTTAATGATACAGGTGATTTTCAATATCTGATAGGTATTGGCATTGATATAACTTCAGAAAGAAATGCCTTCTCAGAATTAAACAAACAACTGGAAATTAACCAGCTTTTACTTAAAACCAGCCCAGTAGGTATTGTGGTAGTAGATAAATTGGGTCAGATTACCTATGCTAATAAACAGGCAGAAAAAATATTAGGATTAGATATTAACAGGTTAAGGAAGAGGAAATACAATGATATACAGTGGCAAATAACCGATTTGGAGGGGAAGACTTTTCCTGAGGAAAAACTACCCTTTAACCTGGTTAAGAAATATCTGAAACCATTTTATAATATTGAACATGCCATAAAATCCACCCAAGGCAGGCCCATTTTTCTTTCCATAAATGCTGCGCCAATTTTTGATGCTGAGGGAACTTTTCAAGGTGCCATCTGTACACTTAGTGATATTACGGCACAAAAGATTAAAGAGAAAGAAAGAGAAAGAATGTTTTTTCAGGAGAGGGGATACCGTAAACTTATTGAAATGGAAAATGAGATGATTTATAATTTAATTTCTAAAAAGGATTTTCCCTCAAAATTGAATCAAGTATTAGAATTTATTTCCAAAATTTTACCTCATGATGGTTCTGATATCTCCTTATGGGAAGATAACCAACTGAAAGTAATTGCCATATATGGTTATCGGGGATTAGCCTCTCAGAAGATAGTCCAAAATCTGAGACTGGATATAAAGGATTACCCTCTTGAGCGGGAAGTGATCAAGTATAAAAAATCGATAATACTATCCGACACTTATGAAGATTCTCGTTGGAGGAAAATTCCTGGGTTAGAATGGATTCGTTCAGCTATAAAGATTCCTTTTCTTTTTGAAGGAAATGTTATTGGCACTTTAGGTATTGTAAGTGAAAAACCCCATGCTTTTAATGAAAAAAGTCTCAAGAAGATAGAATATTTCATTCATGGTCTGACCATTGCCCTCAATAACTATTTAAATTACAAGCAGTTATATCAAACAAGAAACGAAATTATTTTGGCCATTGGTAAAATGATAGAATTTAGAGATCCCTATACTTCCGGTCATCAAGAAGGGGTAGCCAATCTTGCTACCGCTATTGCCTTGGAGATGGGTTTAGGTGAAGATTCTCGAGAAGCAATTAAATTAGCTTCCTTAGTTCATGATATTGGAAAAATTATGATTCCTTCCGGAATCCTGAACAAGCCTGGTAGATTAAATGAGATGGAATATAATTTGATTAAAGAACATTGTAAAGCAGGATATGAGATTATACGAGGTATTTCCTTTCCTTATCCTGTTGCTGAGATTATTTATCAGCATCAGGAAAGAATTAACGGTTCGGGTTATCCTCGTGGCTTGAAAGGTAATCAGATAATGTTGGAGGCTCGAATTATTGCTGTTGCTGATGTATTTGAAGCTATGCTTTCTCATCGTCCTTATCGTCCAGCCCTGAGGGTTGAGGAAGTAGAGCAGGAGCTGATAAAGAATAAAGGTATTCTTTATGACCCTCAGGTGGTAGAGGCTTGTCTTAAGGTGGGAAGAAAATTACTGACCAAATCTCTTTTGTCTTAAGGATTTTTCCACACTTTCCTTCTCTTAATACTACCAAAGATGACATAAGTAATTTTTTTCTGATTATTATGTGATTATTATGATACAATACCATAAAAAGTAAAAGCTTATCATCGGCATTCTCCTAACAAGAATTATAGTACTTAGACAGGTGAGATAATATCTCATTTTAGTTAACCTCAATAAAATTATCATTATTTGTTGGAAAGCTTTGTTTTTCGATTTATAATAGTATCATTAGAAAATAATTTCTCTAAAATATTCATAGAATAGTCCTGTTAGAATTAGGAATTAATAGAAGATGAGAAAG
Source organism: uncultured Atribacterota bacterium (assembly GCA_964525625.1). Lineage (GTDB taxonomy): Bacteria > Atribacterota > Phoenicimicrobiia > Phoenicimicrobiales > Stramentimicrobiaceae > Stramentimicrobium. The sequence continues at coordinate 23,760 of CAZGKY010000013.1, forward strand.
AAAAAAAAATTTACCTTCCATCTTAATGCTTGGAAAAAGAATAATCAAAAAAATAGAAAACAGCCTGATAAAGCTAGTACTCCAGAATTGCAAGTAGAACAAAAAAACAAACTGGAGGAATTTTTTGTCCAGGGGCGACAAGAATATCTGAACCTCTTTAGAGGATGTCCAATAGCACTTGTTTACACCAATATAGATGGGATTATCCTCTATGCCAATCATTGTTTTGAAGAATTGACCGGTTTTCCAGAAGATGAACTAAAAGGTAATAACCTGGTCTATTGCTTAACTCCAGAAGAATCCTCTTTTTTTCAAGATCTCGACCAAACTTCTTTGGAGACAGTTATTCACAAAAAAGATCATTCTCGGCTAGAGGTAGCGGTTAAGAGGACTTGTAATCAAATACATAATCGTATTGCTGGCATGATTTTCTCTTTTCAAGACATATCCTTGCTGAAAAGGGAAAGAAATCTCAAACAAACTTTATATCGTATATCTCAGGTAGTTCATTCTGATCTGCCTTTACCAGAAATATATTCCCTGGTTCATGAACAACTAAAAAGGATTATGGTAGCAAATAATTTCTACATTGCTCTCTGGGATAGTGAGCAGAAACAACTTTCCTTTCCTTACTATACCGATGAAGCTGCCGGAGATGATGAGATATTTATCCAGCGTTACAGTTCTACTCAGAGTATTTTCCATTACATAATAAAAATTGGTAAACCGATCCTCATGGATTTTCAGCGTTACAGAAAGATGCTATCTTATGGCTATATTGAACCCTGGGATGTAATGACCAATACCCATCTCTGGTTGGCGGTACCATTAAAATTGGAACAGAAGGTTATGGGAGTACTTGCTCTGCAAAGTTATAATAATGCCCGACTATATAGCGAAAGAGATATTGATTTGCTGGAATTTGTTGCCCAGCAATTATCCACAGCCATTTATCGTAAAGAAACGGAGGAAATATTAAAAAATATTAATCAAAAAATGACTTATATTGATACCCCGGATAATGTAGTGAGGAAAGAAAATTTAATAAAAAATTAGGATATTTAAAAAGAACAGAGTGTATTTAATATAAACAGAAAGAGAAGGAAGAAAGAAAGAAAAGTAATTAGCAAATATTCAAAAAATTGATATGAGAAAATAAGTATAAGTATATATTAGAAACATAATATTAGAAAAATATTTCTATAAAATTTCAGAACTACTAATGTAAAGGAGTGAGGTCATTGAAAAATAATAATGAATTTCCCCTTTCTCAGAAAAGTAGGTATCAAATTTTTAATTTCTTGGCTTTTTTGTTGGTTATTATAGTAAATGGATTGGCTAATACTCTTCCCTTAGGTGGAAATACTACTGGAGAACTTTCTGATCTTTATCCCAATCTCTTTGTGCCGGCAGCGGTGACCTTTGCTATCTGGGGTGTGATATATCTTACTCTGGGTATCTTTATTGTCTATCAAGCAAGAGACCTTTTTTCTCAAAAAAAGGTGGAGATGCCTTATTTGGAATCAATAGGCTGGTTATTTGTAATCAGCTGTCTGGCTAATATAAGCTGGATCTTTTTCTGGCATTATCGTCAAGCCTTACTTTCCCTGGCTGCTATGCTGGTTTTGTTGTTTTCCTTAATCATGATTTATCTTAGAATGGATATTGGGAGAAAAGGGGTGGATTCCAAAACTTACTACCTGGTACATTTACCTTTCAGTCTTTATCTGGGGTGGATTACTGTGGCTACCATTGCCAATATAACTGCAGTATTAGTTTCTTATCGTTGGAGTGGATGGGGTTTATCAGAGGTGTTTTGGACTATTTTGGTTATTTTTACTGCCACTATTATCACTTTAATTAATATTATCCAGCGCTATGATATTGCCTATAGTGCAGTAGTTCTCTGGGCTTTTCTGGGGATTATAATCAAAAGATACTCTGCAGATAGTTCTCCTTTACTCGCTGTTATTTACTCAGCTAGTGGGGGAATGATATTTATTGTTGCAGCTTTGTTATTCTTTAGGAAAAAGGTTATAGCAAGAAAGTAAAGAAGAAGCTTCTTAACACTAATTGTTAAGAAGCTTCTCTAATGTGAGCTTTAATGCTGGCTAATTCTTTCTCTATCTCAGTACAGAATAAGGAAAAGTAGTCTCGATTTTGCTGATTTAGTTCGGTTAAGGTTTTTTGTACTAGGGAGACCTGTTTAATAATCTGTTGATAACCCTCTTTTTGAGTAGAAACCAGTTCCTGCATAAACCGATCAATACGAAAGATCAAGAATATAGACAAGGCAATAGGAAATCCCTAGATCGGAAGAGCACACGTCTGAACTCCAGTC
>CAZGKY010000014.1:0-23969 GCA_964525625.1 uncultured Atribacterota bacterium
TCTTTATCTTTTCTTGCAATTTCTCTTGCTTTTATCAAATATTCTATATCTTTATCAGGTATTTGCTCTTGATCAGCTAATAGTGCCAAAAATTTCAATCCTAAAATATTTACTCCAAAATCTTCGTAAAACTGCAAAACATCTTTTAAAGCCTTCTCGTTTTTATTATTTACTTCATTTAAGTATACATTTGTCTCTTTTGCCAATAAATATAAAGTACTCAATGCTACGGGGGTATTAAAATCATCATCCATGGCTTTTATAAATCTTTCCTTCATATGCTCTACTGTTTTAATTAGTTTTTCACTTTTTTCATCTATTTCTTTAGTAAAATACTTCTTTTTCAACAAAAAGTTCAGATTATAAATTAAATTATTCAGTGTTGCCATACCATTTTTTGCTTGTTCAATCTGTTCTATAGAGTAATTTAAGGGGCTTCTATAATGAGCAGATAGTAGGAAATGCCTTATAACAGCTCCATCATATTTTTGAGACAATTCTCTTATGGTTAAAATATTACCCAAGGATTTTGACATTTTCTTATCATCTATTTTTAAATACCCATTATGTAGCCAATATTTGGCAAATATCTTTCCATTGGCTGCTTCACTTTGAGCAATTTCATTCTCATGATGCGGAAATATTAAATCTTCACCACCAGCATGAATATCAAAACTTTCACCAAGATATTTAGTAGACATAGCTGAACATTCAATATGCCACCCTGGACGTCCTGGGCTCCAGGGACTATCCCATTTTGGCTCCCCTTCTTTAGCTTTTTTCCAAAGAACAAAATCATAAGGATTCTTTTTGCGTTCGTCTATGTCAATTCTCGCTCCAGCCTGTATATCTTCTAAACTCTGTTTTGACAATTTTCCATAATCTTTAAATTTACTTACATCATAAAAGACATCTCCATCCACCACATAGGTATATCCTTTCTCTTCCAGCTTCTGAATAAACTGAATAATATCTATAATATGTTCGGAAGCTCTAGGGTAAAAATCAGCTCTGCCAATATTCAAAAAATCAGCATCTCGAAAGTACTCGGTAATAAATTTCTTTGCTACTGTAGTAAAGGGACTCCCTAATTCTTTAGCTTTATTTATTACTTTATCATCAATGTCAGTAAAATTAGATACATAGATAACCTGATATTTTTTAAATTTTAAATATCTTCTTAAGACTTCAAATACTAAAAATGGTCTGGCATTGCCAATATGGAAAAAATTATATACCGTGGGTCCGCAAACATACATACCCACGTTATTTCCCTTTAGTGGAATAAATTGTTCCTTCTTTCTGGTCACAGTATTATATAGTTTTAAGCTCAATGCTATCTCCTCACTTAATTTTATAATTTATTATTTTTACTAAAATTAGCCTGTTCTTTTTTTATAATTCATCCCATTGTTTCTCTTGGTAATTTTTTCTTTAATTCGACCAAATATCATCCTTCCTGCAGGAGTTTGTAAAATGCTGGTAACAGTAACTTTAACTTTTTCACCAAGATTATTTAAGCCATTTTCTATAACAATCATGGTACCATCATCCAGATAAGCAACCCCTTGACCTGATTCTTTGCCTTCCTTAATGATCTGGGTTATTAATTCTTCACCTGGTAATATTATAGATTTTAAAGCATTGGCTAAATCATTTATGTTTAATACTGCTACATTCTCTAATTGCGCTAACTTATTTAAATTATAATCATTAGTTAAAACTTTGGCATCTAATTCTTTTGCTAATTTAATTAACTTAGTGTCTACTGTCTTTAACTCTGGGTAATCTCGACTAATAATTTTTATCTTATTGCTATGTATTTTATTTATTTTATTCAGAACATCTAGACCTCGTCTTCCTCTATTTCTTTTTAAAGGATCGGATGAATCAGCTATAGATTGTAATTCATTGAGTACAAAACGAGGTATAATTAATTCGCCTTCCAAAAAATTAGTTTGACAAATATCAGCAATTCTACCATCTATAATGACACTGGTATCCAAAATTTTTAATTGATAATGAGAATTTCTTTCCCTCTTTTTAAATCTTTCAATATTTTTTTTATAAAAATTAATACTTTCTTCCTTTTTGCTTAAGCCAAGGGTAATCCCTAAAATTCCAAATGTAAGGTTAAGAATTATTGGTAAATAATTACCGATAAAAGGAATAAAGGATAAGGAATAAGATAATAAATTGGCAATTATTAATCCAACAACAAGACCAATTACCGCAGAAATTATATTTTGAGTAGGAATTTTATGAAAAGAGGTTACTATTCTTTTTCCTAAAGAACTTATCTTTTTATAACTAAGAATAAACAAAATGAATCCAAAAAAATTGCCAATAATAAATGCGACTATAGGAATTAACCAATAATATCGCCTAAATATACCTAAGCTAATAAAAAAATTTATGTCAGGAATAAGTTTATAACCAATTATTCCCCCGGCTAAAACAAAAAATAAACAGATAATTTTTTTGGTTAAACCTGACAAAATGCTAACCTCCTCTATTCTTTTTTTATTTTTTATGCCTGTTCTAATTCTTAATTCAAAATTTTTTTAAGCACCCCCCCCTTAGAAAAAAAGTTAAGGTATGTTAAAAGCCTGACCCACTTATTATGCAATAAAATTATAGCATTTGCTGATATCACTGTAAAGCAGCTCCTCAAAAAGATGAGAACTTCATATTTTTTATTTCTATTTACTCTATAAAAATGACAAGATATCACCAATATTTCGTAGGGCTTTTATTTCTAAATTTTCATAAGTGCCCTGAACTTGCTGAGCATTATCAAATGGTATAATACTCTTTTTATATCCAATATGTTGCACTTCAATTAGTCTTCTTTCACATAGTGCTACTGTCCTTATCTCTCCAGTCAAACCTAATTCTCCAAAAACAACTGTATCCAAGGGAATTGCTAAATCTTTTATACTACTTATAATAGCTAAAGCAATCCCTAAATCAATTGCTGGTTCACTTATTTTAATACCACCAGCAGTATTAATGTAAATATCTTTATTTTGTAACTGTAATTTTAATTTATTCTCTAATACGGCAATGATTAGGGAAACTCTATTATAATCAACTCCTGTGGTTACTCGTCTGGGATAATTTAGATAGGAAGAGCTGGTTAAAGCTTCAATCTCTACCGCTAAGGGACGACTTCCTTCAAAAGCAATTGTAGTGACAATCCCGGGAATAGGATGATTTCTTGAAGTTAAAAGTATTTTCGACGGGTTGGTCACTTCTTGTAAACCCCTATTGTCTATTTGAAAAATTCCTAATTCATGAGTAGTCCCAAATCTATTTTTTATACTTCTAAGCAGTCGATAGCTCTGAAATCTTTCTCCTTCCAGATACAATACAGTATCTACCATATGCTCAAGTGTTTTGGGTCCGGCAATTTCACCATCTTTAGTAACATGTCCAATAATAATCAAAGCAATATTATTCTTTTTAGCAAATTCCATTAATTTAGAAGTACAATTTTTTACCTGATTTACACTTCCCGGTGCAGACTGTGTATTAATATCATTGATGATTTGAATAGAATCAATAATACCGATTTTGGGCTTCAGGTAGTTTATCTGAGCAATAATTAATTCCAAATCATTTTCAGACAATAAATAAAGATGTTCAGAATCAATAGATAACCTTCTGGCTCTTAGCACAATTTGCCTGATTGATTCTTCTGCCGAAATATATAATATTTTACCAATTTTCTGGGCTAACTGCTGAGCAATTTGGAGAGCCAAAGTAGATTTTCCAATACCTGGTTCTCCTCCAATCAAAATAAGAGAGCCAGGTACAATGCCTCCACCTAGAACTCGATCAAATTCTAATATATCTGTTTTATATCGTTGTTCTCTTGAAGTAATTTTTAATTTACTAATAGGTTTGGCCAGGCTATTTTCTTCAATTCTAGGATAAGGTTTATTCTTTTGAGTTAAATCTTCTGCTAAGAGAGAATTCCAAGTGCCACAATTAGGACAGCGTCCCAACCACTGTGATGTCTCAAAATTACAATTTTCACAACGATAAACTTTTATACTATTTCTCATCCTGGTCAATAAGAATAATACCCCTTTAAATTAAATATTAAATAATTTAAATAATTATCAATATCTAATTATTATAATAATACTTACTATTCGCTACCATTATTATTAGACATATATGCCTGACTATCCGGATTATCTTTAACTTTTTTCTTTTCGAAAATAATCTTTCCTTTTTTTGCCCCAATAACAATATGATCTCCCTCTTCGAACTCACCTGATAATATTTTTTCTGATATGGGATTTTCTACCAATCTTTCTATAGTTCTTCTTAAGGGTCGAGCACCAAAATTAGGATCATATCCTTCTTTTACTAAAATATCCTTCGCACTATTTCTGACAGAAAAGGTTATCTTTTGTTCCGTTAATAATTCTCTCACTTCATTAAGCAATAAATCGGCAATTTGTCTGATTTCATTTTGGGTAAGACTCCTAAATACTATTACTTCATCAATTCTATTTAAAAATTCTGGTCGGAAGGTTTTATTTAACTCTCCCATCACACTATCTTTAATTTCTTTATAGGACATCTGTTCTGGTTCTTGAGAGCTTCTAAATCCTAAAGAAGTTCCTTTCTTAATTAAGGTAGCTCCTACATTTGAAGTCATAATAATGACTGTATTTTTAAAATCAACTACTCTGCCCTGAGCATCTGTTAACCTTCCATCTTCAAATATCTGTAATAAAATATTGAAGACATCAGGATGCGCCTTTTCTATTTCATCAAGCAATACCACAGAATAAGGTCTTCTCCTTACTTTTTCAGTTAATTGACCACCTTCTTCATATCCAACATAGCCCGGTGGTGCCCCCACTAACCTAGATACGGCAAATTTTTCCATATATTCAGACATATCCAGACTAATCATAGCATTTTCATCACCAAACAAAAATTCTGCTAAACTTCTTGCTAACTCAGTCTTGCCTACTCCCGTAGGACCTAAAAAAATAAATGAACCAATAGGTCTTTTGGGATCTTTCATGCCAGCCCGAGCTCTTCGAACAGCTCTGGCTATTGCTTTAATAGCATCATCCTGGCCAACAATTCTTTTGTGTAATTCATCTTCCATTCGAATGAGTTTTTTAGCTTCTTCTTCCTTTAAGGAATATACCGGGACTCCGCTCCAACTTGAGACAACTTCAGCTACATCTTCTACTGTTACTTCAATTTTATCTTTAGTCTTCCCGGTTTCCCATTCTTTCTTAATTTCATTATATTTTGCTTCATATTTTTTTTCTTTATCCCTTAATTTTGCGGCCTTTTCAAATTCTTGTAATCTTACTGCAGCCTCTTTTTCTTTCCTTATTTTTAATAATTGTTCTTCTACTTCCTTTACATCTGGTGGGTAAACAGTATTTTTCAATTTTACTCTTGAAGCTGCTTCATCTATTACATCGATAGCTTTGTCTGGAAGAAAACGTCCAGATACATATCTAGCAGCTAACTTTACAGCTGCAATTAAAGCTTGATCAGTTATCGTTAGTTTATGATGTGCTTCATATTTATCTCTTAATCCTCTTAGTATCTGAATAGCTTCTTCAATAGTAGGCTCAGGTACATATATTGGCTGAAAACGTCTTTCTAAGGCCTTGTCTTTTTCGATATATTTTCTGTATTCATCAGTTGTAGTAGCACCAATGGCTTGAATTTCTCCTCTTGCTAGTGCTGGTTTTAATATATTAGAGGCATCGATAGCTCCTTCAGCAGCTCCTGCACCAACCAATGTATGAAATTCATCAATAAAAAGTATTATATCATTGGAAGTTTGAACTTCTTTCACAATTCTTTTCAAACGTTTTTCAAACTCGCCTCTATACTTAGTACCAGCAACTATTAAAGCCAGGTCAAGTGAAATTATTCTTTTATTTTTCAAAATTTCCGGAACATCATTATTGGCAATTTTTTGGGCTAAACCCTCTACAATAGCAGTTTTACCGACACCAGCTTCACCAATTAAACAAGGATTATTTTTCTTTCTTCGACTCAATATCTGTATTACTCTTTGAATTTCATTATTTCTACCTACTACGGGATCTAATTTTTCTTCTCTAGCTAGTTCCGTTAAATCTCTACCAAATTCATCTAAAGTAGGAACTTTGCTCTCCTTCCTGATACTACTTGCCGCAATTTCAGGATTATCACTTTCCATTAAAACTTTCATAACCTGAGAATATACATTTTCCAAATCTATCCCCATCTCGTTTAATATTCTAGTGGCAACACCACTGCCTTCTTTTATTAATCCTAAAAGAATATGCTCTGTGCCAATATAATTTTGGCCGAGACGGCTTGCTTCTTGAGAAGCTAATTCTAATACTTTCTTTGCTCTAGGTGTAAAGGTGATCTCACTAACTTCCTGATATTCCCCTCTACCGACTATTTTTTCAATTTCTTCAAGAACTCTTTCTGGTTCAACACCCAACTCACGTAATACTTTTCCTGCAATTCCTTCATTTTCTTTAACTAAACCAACTAATATATGCTCAGTTCCAATATAATTATGATTAAGATTCACTGCTTCTTCTTGGGCCATCATAATTACCTTTCTAACTTTTTCCGTATATCGTTTAAACATATTTCATCCTTCCCTCTTATTATTAAATAACAAATATTTATTAATTTACATAAAATCTTATTTAAGATACTTTTGTTTGCTAATCTAGTAACTCTTGAATTAACTTAGCTCTGGTCATATCTCTTTCATTTTCATCCATTTTTCGGCTTTTTAATAATTGAAGATATCCTGATTGAATAATTAACATCAAGCGATTAATGGTATCATATCCAATTTTAGTCAGAATACCTAATTCTAGTCCAAATCTAATTTTGGATAGAAGATCAATTGCTTCTGCAGTTGATATTATTTTAGCATTAGTCAATATGCCATAGGCTCGCATAATTTGATCCTCAATTTTTTGTTTAGAATGCACCATCAATTCTTCCCTGGCCTTTTCTTCTTCTTCAATTAATTTTTTACCTATCGTTTTTAATCTCTCTATAATCTCTTCTTCGCTAAAACCTAAGGTTATTTGATTTGAAACCTGAAATAAATTACCCAAAAAATCAGTTCCTTCTCCGTAAAATCCTCTCACTGCATATCCCATCTCCGAAATATTAGCCATTAAATCATTTATCTTATTTAAGGCCAATAATCCAGGTAAATGTAGCATTATCGATGCCCTGAGACCAGTGCCAACATTGGTAGGGCAGCTGGTTAAAAATCCTTCATTCTCATTAAAAGCATATTCGATTTCATTCATGATTTGATCGTCGCACCAGTTAACCATGTCCCAAACTTTTTCTAATTGAAAGCCTGGTAAAAGACATTGTATTCTAAAATGATCTTCCTCGTTTACCATAATACTAATCACTTCATCCGGTTTATAAATAAAGGCTCGATTGGGATAATTTAATTTGGCTAGAGTAATACTAATTAAACGTTTTTCAACTAAGAATTGAATATCCAAATCGGTTAAATCGTTTATTTTAATTATTTTGAAATCACAAAAATGCTTATTATTTTTTAAAAGTTTTTCACTTTGTATCAGCACCTGTTCTAACTGCTCATTATTTGCCTTACAGGGGAAGGGAATTCCTTTTAAATTTCTAGCCAATCGCATTCTAGTGCTAATTACAATATGATTAAAAGGACCATCTCCTTTAACCCATTGAGCAGTAGTATCTCTTAATTCACGTATAAGTATGGCCTCTTTATTACTCATTATTCCCATTTTTTAATCTCTTTTCCTCAGCAATTATCATATCTCTTAATTGTGCAGCCTTTTCATATTCTTCTTTTAATATTGCTCTTTGTAATTCATCCTTAATTTCTTTTAATCTTTTTAATCTGACAAAACGTTCTTTAATAGCAAGCGGCACTTTCCCAATATGCTGAGAGTGACCATGTAGCCGTCCTAAAAGTGGATTTAATTGTTTCCTAAAATACTCATAACAGTTACCACAACCAAGTCTTCCTGATTGGACAAATTCATTATAAGTCATATTGCATTTAGGACAGGTCATTATGTTTTTTTTGCTAACTATATTATCTACTTTATCATATTGAGCAAAAGCACTTAAGAGATTATCTAATATTTCATTTATGTTATATTGAGAAAATGAAAAAGAAGAAATACTATTACCTAATAGATAATGGGCACATTCACTACAAACATGAAGTTCTGTTTTATTTAATTCTATTACTTTAACAATTGTTATAGTAGCTTTATTTTTTTTACAAATTTGACAAAGCATAAATTTAACTCGATTCAGATATTCCGCTAAATTATAGTTTATTTAAATATTTTTGTCTATTTATCTGAGAAATTTATTAATTAATTCAATAATTTCATCTAATGTATCCTGATATAGAGAAATGTCTGCAGTAAAATTAAGAGAAGAATTTACTTTCTCTTCTAAAAGCAATTTATTTACACTATTCAAAGCTGATTTTACCGCAGAAACTTGTATTAATATATCTGAGCAAGAACGATTATCAATAATCATGGACTGAATTCCTCTTATTTGTCCCTCAATTTTCCTCAAGCGTTGTAGAATTCTTATTTTACTTATTTCATTAATTTCCATTTCTCTTTACCTGATATTAATAATACCCCCATAGGGTATTAATATTATAACTCTAATTTTTACTTTGTCAAGACACCGAATTATCCCATCAAAAAGCTACTCAAATTTTTATCGCTTCCTCACATAAAAATCTAACTGAAATCACTTTTATTATTGGCTAATCTTTCCTATATTGAAAGTATAAATCTTCTAATATGGAGGAGGATCCTAGAGAATAGCTCTCTTCGCAAAGTTGATTGAGGTGTAGAAGAATACGGGGAAATAACCATAACCAGACAAGTCAAAGAAAAGCTCTTGATCATAAGCGTGGTCTCCATTGATCGGCTATTGGCTCCCATCAGAAAGAAACAGGAGATTTAAGGGTAGACTCACTACCCGACCGGGAGGCCTATTGAAGAATAATATTCTGGTATGTACCTCCAGTGACTAGGATGATACTAGACCTGGCATCTGGGAAGTAAATTTAGTAAACCATAATGGGGTAATCTCAGAGGGTATGTTATCCAGAGGGTATGTTATCCAGAGGGTTAACTTTACCGATATTGCTATCAGCGTGATGGAGATGATGGCGGTCAAAAACAAGCCCCCCAGATGGATCTTGGAGGGAATCAAGGCAATGAGAAAGAGATTGCCCTTTCCCATCTGGGTCTTTGATCTTTGATAAGGGTAGTGAATTCAACCAATAAAGAAAATTTAGAGAAGAGATATTATTAAAATTAATAAGGAAAATAACGTAACTGGTATCTAATGAATTATAAAGGTAATGAGATACTTTAAGGACTTCTAAATATAATAAAGTAAAATAAATCCTAAGGGGAAGTAAGTACTTATCCCCAATCCCGTCGCTATTAGGCAAATTATAAATTTATATTATTTTTATACCTGGCTGATCTTATTTTCTTAATACTTCAATTCCCGGGAGTTTTCGACCTGCAACGTATTCCAAGGATGCTCCCCCTCCTGTGGAAATATGTGAAAACTTATCTTCAAGACCGAGCTTTTTTATAGCAGCAATTGAATCTCCCCCTCCTACAACTGAGAACACATTTCCATATAAGCTGGCAATTTGTTTAGCAATTTCGTTGGTACCAGAAGCAAATTTATCAATCTCAAAAACACCTAAAGGTCCATTCCAAAAAATTGTTTTAGCCTTATTAATTATTTTCTTAAATGAATTAATAGTATTAACTCCTATATCCATACCAAACATATTTGGGCTAATTTTATCTGCAGAAACATTATAACTTTCTGAATCAGCGCTAAAATTGTCAGCTACATGGACATCTTCAGGTATTACTAAATCCTTTCCCTTTTCCTGGGCTTTGAGCGTTAATTTTTTTACATAGTCAATTTGATTATCTTCTAAGATTGATTTCCCAACCTCATGTCCTTCAGCAGCAATAAAGGCGTATGCCATTCCTCCGCCTATCAATATGGCATCACTTAATTCAGTTAATCTATCCAATACTTCTATTTTATCCGACACTTTTGCTCCCCCTATAATGGAAATAAAGGGTCTATCTGGATGTAATAGCAGTTTATCCAGGGCTTTAATTTCTTTGGTCATTAAATATCCAGCATAGGATGGGAGATAGGAAGCAACACCGACTGTGGAAGCATGAGCTCTATGAGCAGTACCAAAGGCATCATTAATAAAAATATCAGCCAGGGAAGCAAGTTGTTTGGCAAATAAAGGATCATTATTCTCTTCTTCTTTGTAAAAACGAATATTTTCTAATAATACAATGCTTCCCGATTTTAAGGTGGCAATATCATTTTGAACTTGCTTACCAATGCAATCATTTAATTTAATTACTTTTCTGTGTAAAATTTTTTCAAGAGAAGTAGCTACCGGATTCATTCTCATTTTTTCTACAATGTTCCCTTTTGGTCTACCCAAGTGACTCATTAAAATTACGATACAGTTATATTTTAATAGATATTCTATGGTAGGTACGGCTGCTCTAATTCTGGTATCATCTTTGACTTGTAAATCTTCACTTAGAGGCACATTAAAATCTACTCTTACTAGTACTCTTTTATTCTGTAATTCTTCTCTTGTTAAATCTTCTAATAAAGATAAAGTTTGATCTTTTCTTATCATATTAATTTCTCCTTATATAAGTATGAATAACTATTTTATAGAATTTATCCTTCTCTTGTTATAATACTTTAAAATACTAAAGATAATTTTAAATATCTCTTTACAAGTACGATTTTTTTAGAGCAGTTAATAGAATAATTATTAATAGGGAAGGTAATAAATTAGCTGTTTTAATCTTTTTTAGTTCCAATATATTTAAAGATAATCCAATAATAAGTATTCCACCAACAGCAGTCATTTCGTTAATAATATCAGCAGTAATCCAATTTTTTACAAAAAAAGCAACTTTGGTAATTGTTCCCTGATATAAAAAAACAGGTATTGCTGAAAATAAAACACCAATCCCCAATGATGAAGCAAAAATAATTGAAGAGATACCATCCAATGCCGATTTAGCTAATAAAATACCAGGATTTCCATTAATACCCTCTTCTATTGCTCCCATCACTGCCATTGAACCTACACAGTATAATAAACTAGCAGTAATAAATCCTTCAGTAAATCTCTCTTTTCCCTTCTGTTGTTTAAAAAGTAATTTGATTTTATTACCTACATTATCCAATCTCTTTTCGATATCTATCATCTCACCTATAATACCACCCATAAGCAAGGAAAGTATAATTAATAAAATATCTTTAGCTAAAATAGCCATCTGAACACCCAGCGTTAAGGTAATTAATCCTATCCCTTGAAAAAGAATGATACTAATTCTTTCTGGAAAATATCCTTTTAAAAGTAATCCCACAAAACAACCTAAAATTATTGCTATACTGTTAATAATTGTACCTATCATGTGTTTATTATTATCTTTCAGCTATTAGTTATATGATTTCATCATCTTGGGTGATTACTTTTTTCTTTCCTTTTCCTAACACCTGAGTTGACTTAACTAGATAAGACTCAGGTCTTCTTAACAACTGATCAAATCCCAAGGCAATTATGATTATTGGCCAAAACTTACTTATCGACTCAGACCATTGGAATAATTCTAGATTTTTTAGCAAAAAAATTATTCCAATAGTTAATAGGACAAGTCCAAAAAAAATGGACCTCTTCTGAAATATTTCCATAAGACTCCAAAGTATAAATATAACTGGCCAAAAAATCCATACTCTGTCCCACATCTCAATTCCGAATATATTTTCTATTAAAAAAATAATACCAATTATCAGTATGATAAATCCAATTAACCAATGACCAGTGCTTCTTCTTAGCGTACTCATCATTTATCCCTCCAATTTTCTAAATAAAATAAAAAATATTTTTATCTTTTTTCCTATTTCCAGGATGTAATTCTTTTAGCTTCTTGCCAAAGATGCTCTAAATGATAGTAATTTCTTTTTTCTTCAGAAAATAAATGAATTATAATATCACCACAATCAAGTATTACCCAACCGGTATTTTCATCACCTTCATAATTTACATTTCTTTTAATATTGCTCTCTTTAATTTTTTTTATAACAGTATTAATAAGTGTTTTCAAATGTATAGTAGATTGAGCAGTAGAGATAATAAAATAATCAGCAATAATTGATAACTTCTTAATATCTAATATAACAATATCTTTTGCTTTCTTTTCTTCCAGTACCTGAGCAAAAAAAACAGCAATTTTTCTATTGTTTTTAATCAAATACCCCTTCCTCTCTTAATATTAGTTGATAACTTTCTGAAATAAACAAGATGAACTATAGTGTTAGCTATTATTTTATTTAAATCTAATATTGATAGGGAAAATTATTTTTCTAAAATAACTCCACCTAGATCTAATATTTGCAGCCTTATTCCCTTATCATTTTTTGCGTTAATATTCTATATATAAAGAAAAAATATCATAAATAATATTTTTACTATCTATATCATAAACCTAACTATTTTTTATGAGTATAATAATAAAATATTATCTAATATTATCTAAATGGTAAATTATTTTTTTATAAAGTTTATGACCTAAGCAGAGTAACTGTACTCTTTTAGTGATTCTGACCAAACCAATACATATTATAAATATGGCACCAAATTAATATTCCCTGGTATTAAGAAGCGATTTTTAATTAGAAAGTTACATATTGTTAAAAAATTATGATAAAAATACTGTCTCATTTACCTCTTAATTGTTAAACAAAATATTGAAAATTATAGAATTTTAGCCTTTTTAGTATATCATATTTTTACCAACTATTATAGTCATATCTATTCCAGCAGACACTTGCTCTTTGCGAATAATTTCTACATCATTCCAGAATTGAGTTATATAATCTTCTAATTTTACATTTTTAGAATAGATAATAACGACTGTTTTTTGATAATCGAAGTGATCAGCATTATCTATATTCACTACATTAAAACCTAATTCTTCCATTTTATTAGCAA
The DNA here is from genome assembly GCA_964525625.1 of uncultured Atribacterota bacterium. GTDB lineage: Bacteria > Atribacterota > Phoenicimicrobiia > Phoenicimicrobiales > Stramentimicrobiaceae > Stramentimicrobium. Next base: position 13,130 of record CAZGKY010000014.1, read on the forward strand.
CTCTATGGGCAATGCCTGGAATACGGTTCCCATTTAAAACTTCAATATTCAGCCCTCTAAATCTATTTTCTATTAAACCTTGCACACGTTTTTGTACTTCAGTAAAATCAACAATGAGATAGCTTATACCATTTATATATTGGGGTTCACCTCTAATTGTTTCAATCCATATTTTCGTTCTATCTACATCTTTCATTAATCTTGCTAAAGTAATTATTTCGTTTGGACTCATATCAGTTTTAATATAATCGGTTAAGCTGTTGATAATGACAGGGATCTTGGTAATATTTTCCAAATTTAGCACTTTATCAATTACGGCATTGATCAATTTTTGTTGTCTTTGAATTCTTCCTAAATCACCTAAGGCATCAGATCGAAATCGAACATATTCCAATGCTTTTTCACCATTTAACATCTGTTGCCCCTTTTGTAAATTAATCTTCAAAGAACCTGCTCGATCTACATAATACATGTCTTTCTCTACATAGATATCTATCCCCCCTATAGCATCTATAATATACCTAAACCCCTCAAAATCAACTACTCCATAATAATGAATTGGTATCCCCATAAATTCTTCGACAGTTTTTTCTAATAAATCTATTCCGCCATAGGCAAAAGCATGGTTAATCTTATCCATTCCCCGATTGGGAATCAGGACTCTAGTATCTCTGGGAATAGAGAATAATATAGTATCCTTAGTTTTTGGAGCTACACTTAAAATTAAAATAGTGTCAGCTCTCCCTTTGTTTTCCACACTATCAGTACCAACAGCTAATATATTCAACCTATCATGTGCTAAAATATCTGAAATAAAGGGAAATATATTAAAAAAATACAATAAAACAAATGATAAGATTAATAAAAAAACAAAAAATAACACTTGGATTAATCTTTGCTTACCTCTTTTTTTCATATGTAGTGCTTTATATCTTTCGGCTCTTCCCATTATCAAAAATCCTTCTATCTATCATAATTTTATTCCTGGCTTCAATTGTAGCAGGATGAACAACTAACTTTTTGGAAATTAAGTATTTCAGTTCTTGATCAAGTAATGCTAGCAAAGTTAAATCAATATCTTTCCAAATCATCTGCCACAAATTTTTCATTTTAGCTGATCTTCTATTTGGTTCAATTTTATCAGCTATATAAACAACTTTCCCCAGTAAGCTTAGTTTACTGGAAGCAGTACTATGATATCTAATTGCCTCCAATATTTCAAAATCATCAATTTGAAAAATCTCTTTCGCCATTTCAGCTCCTACATAAGCATGCCAGATTTTGGGAATATTTTCTTCTACTTCATTAAGTTTAATCTGATATTTATTTATTAAACTTCTCAAAACATCTAAAGAATAATCTTTGGCACAATCGTGAATTAATGCAGAAATTTTAATCTTTTCCACCGGTAAACTATAATATTGAGCAATTTTTTCCGCAACTATACTAACTCGACAGACATGTTGATATCTAGCTTTTTTCATCATTACTTTTAATTTATTATCAATCTGCTTCCATTTCATTGTACTATTTTTATCTCTTCTCATCCCTTACTGCTTTACCTTATATTTAACAATTCTATAGTATTGATGGTTTATAAATACAACTTATTTTTATAGATATACTCTCTCACTGCATCTAAAACAATATATCTTATACTCAAACTATTTCTTACTCGATATCTTATATCAGTTGAAGAAATTGCCAATGCCGGTATTTCCATAATTTTTAAAACCTTTTTAAAATTATTATGTAATTTATTCAAATCATATCCGGGTCTAGTGGCTGCTACAAACTGACATAATTGCAATAATTCGTCTTTTTTAAACCAGGTATCAATTTCCAAAAAAGCATCAGCACCAGTAATAAAATATATTGGAGTCTGCCAACCATAAATTCTGCGAAATTCTTTGATAGTATCTATAGTATAAGAGGGACCTGGTCGATTTACCTCAATTTCCGATACTTCAAAATAGGGATTATTTTCCACTGCTAAATAAGTCATCTTTAATCGGTGTTTTATATCAGTTACCAGACCGTTTCTTTTATGAGTTGGTTGTAGGCAGGGAACAAATATTACTCTATCTAATTTCAATTTTATTCTTGCTTCTTCAGCAGTAAATAAATGCCCAATATGAATAGGATCAAAAACTCCCCCCATAATTCCTAATCTTAAATTTCTTTCTTTTGGTTCAGTTGTAATATTATTTTTACTAATATTGTTCACCCTTACTTTCCTGATTTCCTTAATCCCCAAGGTACAATTTTTTAAAATAAATAAATGTAATTAAAGCTAAGGCTTCTCCTCACCAATTACCTTCTTGTTAATCACTCTAAAAGTTTTACCTTTACTTTCGTACCTCCAAAGCTCAACAATTTCTTCAAAATTCGTACTTACAATTACTATAGAATCTGGAGAACCATAATCGCGATATCCGGCATCATTGAGAGCTATTTCATAGGGACGAGATTTGGCCTGCTGTAATTGATTTAATAAACTTTCTTTTCTTTCCTTTATACCTAGATTTTGGAATATTTGTATTAATTCCTGATAAGCAAACCAATATTCAGAAGGTCTTTGGAAAAGAGATAGATTTTTTTCTTCTACAATAGCAATAACTTGTTCAAAACTATTAATGGCCAAAGAAGTATACTGCCAGGTAATCTTTTTAGATAAGGCAAGATAAATTTGCGCCAACCAATAATGAGCACTTATCAAGCTACTTTCTAATTGAATGGATTTTTTTAAATAAGGAATAGATGATAATAAAGTATAGGAACTTATTCTATTTTCATTTAAAAATACATCTCCTGATCTAATTTCCAATATTTTTAAACTTTCTTGTAAATAATCACCAGCAACTCCACTAGTTACTCGAGAAGTATCACGGAAACTTTCATTTAAATATCGGAAAGCATAAGGATTTCTAGGATTTATCTTTAATACTTCCATCCATTGTGTAATCGCTTTATCATGTTGTCCAATTTGTCTATAAACTTTTCCTAACCAATAATGTGCGTTTTCAAAATCTGGACTTAGCTCAATTGCTTTTTTATAGTTTTCTTCAGCTTTCTGATAATTTCCTTGTGAAAAATATTGGTATCCGTTCTGATAATAAGATTGGGCATCCTGGCAATAACTAAAGCTAAAATAAATAAGAAAAAAAATCAGCAGAATTATTCCTATATCTATTGACTTTTTTAAAACTTTACTATTTCTCAAAAATTCATAATTGCTCACTATTCTTTCACCTCCTATTCACTTATTTCTTCTAATTATATAACTAACTTATTTTACTCCATATATAAATCTAAATATCTTTTTTACTTTCCTTAATTTTTTCCACATAATTTATTTGCAAATTAGCTAACAAATCTTCTATCTGTCTCCTATCCTCAGTCTGAAGTTCATTCTTAATTTGTTTCAATAAATACTCTATACAATCAATCGAAATCTTAGCTTTTACCAAATCCTCTTTTACTTCTTTTGTTTCAGGATTCATTATTAATCCCAAATATTCCCACGCCTTGCCATTTAATATTCCAATAAACCAAACTAATAAAGTAGATAGAGGAAGCATGTGGGGATATATTTTTTGGTTAACATCATTACTATTAATGTTTTCATTCTTATCATCATTCATCTTCTAATCCTCCTTTCCGATTCAGGATGACCCTTGATCCAATAATGTAACACAAAAGGCAGCAATTCCTTCTCCTTTTCCAATAAAGCCAATTCCTTCATTTTTAGTTGCTTTTATATTAATCATATCATCATTAATTTTTAATATCTTGGCAATATTATGTTTCATTTCTGAGAAGAAATTCGATATGGTAGGTCTTTCTAGAACGATGGTAATATCAATATTATTAATTCTATAATTTTTTCTGGCTATTATTTTTGCTACATTTTTTAGTAGAACCATGCTCGATATGTCCTTCCATCTTTGTTCCTGATCCGGAAAATGCATACCAATATCCCCTTGTCCGGAAGCACCTAATAAAGCATCAATAAGGGCATGTGTAACTACATCAGCATCAGAATGTCCCACTAATCCTCTCTCAGAACTTATTTTCACTCCACCTAAGATTAAAGTTCTGCCTTTCTGCAAAGGATGTATATCATAACCAAATCCGATTCTCATATTTCTTCTCATCCTTTTAAGTTAGTTTTTTTAATTTGATAAAAATCTAATTTTTAAAATATAACTGAAAAAATTAATAAAAAATATCTTGGGCAGCTATGGTACTAGTACTATAGACGAATGGATATTCATCCTTAATTTTCGAATAAACATAACTATTTTCTTCCATGCTATTAAAAATTCCGTAAACAGTCGCTCCACTTCCTGATACACATGTCATTATCGCACCTAGATGTTTTAATTTATCTATTATCTGTTCTATAACTGAAAATTCTTGGCATAGTACATTCTGGAAACTATTATAAATAATGGGATAAATTTCATAAGGTGCAATTACTTCTTTTTTATTAATAAATTGTTCAATATTTAAAGTCTTCTCGGTTTTATAGTGTACTAGTTTATCAAAAAGTTGGTAAGCCCATTTAGTTGAAATCTTGATTCCGGGATTGACTAGTATCAAGGGCAAGGGAGGGAATATGGGCTTCAGTGGCAAAATTACCTCCCCTCTACCACAAACCAATACCGTTCCTCTTACTAAAAAAAAGGGGATATCCATCCCAAAATATTTCGCAATATTTATAAGTTGAGATAAATCTAAATTTAGATCAAAAAGCTTACAAATACCAATTAAAATAGTAGCTACATTCGATGAGCCTCCCCCTAAACCAGAGGCAAGTGGTATACTTTTTTTAATAAAAATACTTACTCCTTTGTTTACATTTCTCATTAATAGTTGTACAGCTTTATATACTATACTATCATTACCAATTGGCACTTCTGGATTATTGCATTCAATAAAAATTTCAGGAAAATCAATTTTCTTAAGGTCAATTTCATCACATAAATCTATGGTTTGCATAATACTTTCAATATTATGGTAACCATCATCAAATTTTTCACCAATATTTAAATACAAATTTATCTTGGCATAACTCTTTAATTTTAAAGCATTTTTTCCCATACTATTTTTAACAATTCTTCTTCAGTAAAGACTCTACCAGAATCAAATCTACTTTTGTAGTAACCTTAATATTGTCTTCAGAACCACGTAAAATACCAACTCTTCCCCCATAATAATCTACCAGGGCTGAATCATCAGTAACTTGAATATTTTCTCTCTTTGCTCGTTCATGGTATTCTTTAATTTCTTTCAATTTGAAGGTCTGGGGAGTTTGTGCAATCCAAAACTCTCTTCTGTCAACCGTTTTTTCTACAAGCATTTTTGATAAGTTTATCCTTTTTATAGTTTCTACAGCAGGAATAGCCAGAATAACTCCATCAAAAAATCTCATCATTTCTATAGTTTTGTCAATCATCCATTTCTTTACCAGAGGACGGGCACCGTCATGAATACATACAATTCCCTCATTTTCCTTAATAACCTGTAATCCGTTATAAACAGAATCTTGTCTGGTTAATCCACCTAGAATAATTGACCTAATTTTACCATATTTATTTTTCCTTATTATTTCTTGCTCAATATTTTTCTTATCTTGAGATCTAACTACCAGTACAACCTCATCAATCTTTTCAGATTCTTCAAAAATATCTAAACTATAAGAAAGAAGTGGTTTTCCCAAGATAGGTTCTAGCATTTTACTATGAGAGCTACCCAGCCGTTCCCCATTTCCGGCCGCAGCAATAACGGCATATCCTTTCATATATTTTTATCACTCCGCTTCGTCATTCTTTTCATGCTCAATGTTCAAAAAAATCTCATGGTATCCTTCTATAACAAACTCGGTATCAATTATTAATTTCAAATTATTTTCCGTATTTTGTTCTCCTGTGACACTTCCGCTTTTTGTCTCCCAATTCTCACTTTCATTAATGAGCATAAGTTCAACAACTATTTGGTTATTTTTTTCTATCTCATTTAAATATTTCTCAATTCCAACCCAACCATTCAATAGATATTGTTTATTGTCTTGCTCAAGTGGCTTTTCACCAATTCTTCCTTTCGATGAACCCCCTCTGATTATTAATACTGCATTATGGGCTGTTATAGTATCAGGCAGTTTTATCTGAACTTCTTTTTGTACATCAGGCTTTCGAAATGGAGTAATTATAATCTGGGTTTTAACGCTATCTCCTGGATGATAATCCTTAGTGTCTAATTTTACTTCTTTTATAATAGCTTTATGATTTTCATCTTTTATAGTAACATCCATAACGATTTCATTTAAATCAATCTTTTCATAAAAGTTTTGATACAATAAAGTAAATAAATTGTTTAAATCTTTACTTATTTCAACTGCTATATCACTTTCACTAAAAAAAATATTATTATAATAAATTATTTCTCCAGCTGTAGCCTTTCTAAAGCCATACTTAATAGACGCTGTTCCTTGACCTATTCTATCAATGGCACTATCCACGGACTGTATTAAAAGAGATGGTACAATACTTTGGACTATTTCTTTTTGTGGTACAATTTTTGCACCACTGGTGGTAATCAAGTTACGTTTGAGATCAGATACTTTGATTTTGCAGGAAACAATATTGGGGAATTTATTCAACTTTGCTAAAATCCCAGAATTTCTATCTTGAATTACTTCCCCTAATAGCAGGTAGGATGATCCTACTTTAAAAGGCATAACAATACTGGGAAAACTATGATATATATATACAGAAGTAAATAGATAGGAAACATCACCTCGATGCAAAAAAGGATGCCCTAAAGCCAACACATAATTATCCTTACTGTAAGTGGCAGTACCTATTCCCATCATACTTACATCTCCAGTAGAAAGCTGAATGCCGATTGCTGAACCTGGCATTATGTTAATAGTTCCAGTACTAATTTCTAGCTCTGTACTAACTCCTTGATAGTCAGAAATATTTTGCACCAGAGTAATACCTTGTTCTTGGAAACTACTTTTTACAAAATCAAGGGCTCTTCCACTAAATCCCTTAATTAATAGTGGTGATTGAATATAGGAAAAATTTATATCTCCTGTTACATTGTGAGATTGGTTATGGTTTAAGGTATCCAATACTGGTATTAATTTTTTTAATTTATTTACTAGATTTTCATCTAAAGGAATAGAAACAATTTTATCGTAGTTCAAATTATTAAAATAAAAAGATTCTTCTTCCTTATCTATATAATTAAACAGATTTAACATAATATCAATAGGTGTGATAAGACATAAATTGTGTTCACTCATTTCCCAAGCATGAGATATACCACCTGCCAATTTCCCATTAAAGAATACCGGGCTTCCACTCATACCAGCAGAAATGCCTACATTGGTATTGCTTATTTTATCTCCACTTAATTTCACCAAGATATAAGGAAAAGTAATTCCAGTACCCTGGATAATATCTATAACTTCAACTTCAAATTCTTCTATTTTGGTACCAGTAAATACAGTTTTCCCTATTCCTTTCATACCAGGATGAATATCTTCAATGGACAGGAATTCATTCTCTTTCTCTGCACTTACCTGGAAAGAAATATAAAAAAGGACTATTATAATGACTAAAAAAATATTAAAAATATTCTTAACTAACTTTTTTATTAATTGTTTCATTTTTACAAAAATATTATCAATAATATAATTATTTTGGTAGAAGATTCTAACGATGGCTGCTGCTGATTAAACCCTGTTTCAGTAAATGAATTTGATCTAGAACTTTACCCGCTCCCAAAGCAACACAAGAAATTGGGTTTTCTGCAACGTAAGCCGGTATCTTATTAATCTTGGTAAGTAAAACATCAAAATTTCTTAATAAAGAACCTCCACCGGTAAGCACCATTCCTTTATCAGCAATATCAGCAGCTAATTCAGGAGGTGTTCTTTCTAAAACCACTCTAATGGCATCTAATATTGATTCCAAACTTTTTGATATTGCCTCTAAAACTTCTGATGAACCCACTTTTATAGTTTTTGGTAATCCAGTAATAAGGTCCCTTCCTCTTATTTCAGCATACATTTCTTTTTCGGGCTCCATTGCTGTACCGATTTCTATTTTTAAATTTTCTGCAGTTTTTTCACCAATCATTAAATTATATTTATTTTTAATATATTTGATAATATCATCATCAAAATTATTGCCCGCAATTCTTAAAGATTCGCTTTCTACAATACCCCCTAAAGAGATAACAGCAATATCTGTTGTACCACCACCTACATCTACTACCATGTTACCATAAGGTTCGCTGATATCTAAACCGGCACCAATTGCCGCAGCAATAGATTCTTCAACTAAATAAGCCTTCTTAGCGCCAGCTTGAATTGCTGCTTCCAATGCTGCTCTTTTCTCTACTTCCGTACCACCAGCCGGAACGCATATTACCACTTGTGGTCGAAATAATCTAGAATTAGATGATACTTTTTTGATAAAATAGGTTAACATTTTTTCAGTTACATCATAATCAGCTATAACCCCAGCCTTCAATGGTTCTAAAGCAATTATATTACCTGGTGTTTTTCCTAACATTTCTTTGGCCTCTTTACCTACTGCAAAAACTTTTCCAGTATCACGATATATAGATACAACAGAGGGTTCTTGTAGGACTATTCCTTTACCTTTTTGATATATTAATACACTTACTGTGCCTAAATCAATTCCTAAGCTTTTATCCATTCCTAGCATATTAATAGCTACCTCCTCAAATAACAATGATCAATTTAAGAGTATTATGTAAAAATCTATTAATTATACATCATTTTATTTTATCATAAAAGAAATATTTAAAATGACGATTTATTCTTTATTCTCTTTTTATCTTTGCCCCCAGCATTCTTAGCTTATCCTCCATCTTAACATAACCTCTGTCAATATGATATATTCTGCTTATTTCTGTGGTACCTTCTGCAACCAAACCAGCTAAAACCAATGCCGCACCACCTCTTAAATCAGAAGCCATAACTGGAGCAGCACTAAGCTTTTTTACTCCCTTAATAATACTATTTCGGCCCTCAATTTTTATATCAGCTCCCATTCTTCTTAAATCTCCAGCATGAGCAAAACGATTTTCAAAAACATTTTCAGTAATAACACTTGTGCCATTAGCGATAGTCATTAAGGCCATAAATTGAGCTTGCATATCTGTAGGAAAACCAGGAAAGGGCATTGTCTTTATATCAACTGATTTGATTACCTCTGAATTAGAAACAATCACACAATCATTTTCTCTAATATCCACCTTTATACCAGCTTCTTCTAATTTAACAATACATGATTTTAAATAATATGGGTTGACATTCTTAATTTCTACATTCCCCCCAGTAATTGCTGCTGCTACCATATATGTACCAGCCTCAATTCTATCGGGAATAATTCGATAACGTACACCTGTTAACTTCTTTACTCCACGAATAGTAATAATATCAGTCCCTAAGCCAGTCACCTTTGCTCCCATTTTATTTAAAAAAGTACCTAACTCAATAACTTCTGGATCTTTTGCCGCATTTTCAATAATAGTTATTCCCTCGGCCAATGCTGCAGCCATCATTATGTTTTCTGTTGCCCCTAAACTGGGGAAATCAAAATAGATATCATTTCCTCTCAATTTATTAACTTCGGCTTTTATGTATCCCTTTTCAGTGATAATTTCTGCTCCCAGAGCTCGAAATCCTTTTAAATGAAAGTCGACTGGCCTAGCTCCAATAGCACAACCTCCTGGGAGAGATATTTTGGCTTTCTTTAATCTAGCCAATAATGGACCCATTACCAAAAAAGATGCCCTCATCGTTTTAACTAATTCATATGGTGCCTCATAATTATTAAAATCATCAGGTTCGATATAAAGAGTACTATTATCTTTCCATTCAACCCTTACTCCTAGAATCTTAATCACTTCAATCATACTATAGATATCTTTTAGTTGTGGTATATTTTCCAATATACTTGCTTCATTAGATAAAAGGCATGCTGCGATTATTGAAAGAGCAGAATTTTTGGCTCCATCAATCAATACCGTGCCTTTTAGTGGAATTCCACCGGTAATAAAAAATCTTTCTGGATTTTGCACATCTTTCACCAATCCTTTTACTTCTTATTTTTTGATAAAAAAGTATTTATCGATTTTTCATAGGGGGGTTTAATTAGACCATATTCAGTAATAACTGCACTGATATTTTTACCTGGAGTAATATCGAAAGCCGGGTTATATACATCAATATCATCTGGAGTAATCTTTTTACCCAAAATTTTAGTAACTTCCTTAGAATCCCTCTCTTCAATAGGTATGTCTTTGCCTTTTTTTATATTAAGATCAATAGTAGAAGTAGGAGCAGCTACATAAAATGGTATATTATGCTTTTTTGCTAAAACTGATATGCTATAAGTACCAATTTTATTAGCTACATCGCCATTAGCAGCAATACGATCTGCTCCAACAAGAACTTTGTTAATCTTCCTCTGATACATTAAAAATCCTGCTACAGAATCACAGATAAGGGTAAAAGGTATTGTTTCATGTTTCAGTTCCCATGCTGTTAAGCGGGCTCCCTGGAGAACAGGGCGAGTTTCATCTACATAGACCTTAATGTTTTTCTTTCTTTGATAAACTGTACGAATTACACCAAGTGCAGTACCATAAAAAACAGTAGCTAATGACCCCGCATTACAATGAGTCAAAATGCTATCCCCATCTTGAAACAGTTGAGAACCCACCTCCCCAATGAGATAATTTATGTGAATATCCTGTTCAGCCAATTCTTCCGCTTTAAGTAGTATTCTTT
>CAZGKY010000015.1:0-23245 GCA_964525625.1 uncultured Atribacterota bacterium
TCTTTCCCTACACGACGCTCTTCCGATCTAAGGAACTTTGTTAATATTATAAAATGGTAAATTTATGAATGTCAAGCTTTTCTATATAAAAATTATAATTTTTTATATTTCTTTAATTTATTAAACCTTTTTTACTAAAAAATATATAATTTTAATTGACAACCAACCTGGAGATACTTTTATACCCAAATTATTAAAATTATTAATGAATAATTTTTTTGGCTTCCATTCTTACCTTAAATGGGCCGGTAGTCCAGGTATCATTAAGAGCAATAACTTTTACTTCCATAGCAGTTTCACTTTGTACAATATCCCTGACCATCTCAAATAGATTAACAGCAGAAATGGTACCTACCAAACTGGTGCGCGGTTCTGGTATAATCCCCTCCTGTACTGCTTTGAGATTAACCTTACGTAAGATTGAAAACAATCTATTCTCTGCTTCTTTAGGATCGTTTATAACCGGAATCTCTTCCAATAAAATAACCTCATTTTCTTTAAAAACCAGTTTATTTTCTAAAATAGCAAAATGGGCAATGACCACCTCACCCCGGATAACATTCATAGATGCTAGTAAGCGAATAATTAGTTCTTCCTGACTCTGGCTAATTTTCTGGATGACATCATCAAATTCCCTTTTAGAAATAACGAGTACTTGTCCGGTATTTTCATCTGGTTCTGCTCCTAATTCTAATACTTTTCTGGTGGCTTGACCTAAGAGATTGAGTAAATCCTGTTCAATCTGGTCTTGTGGTGTTTCACCTTTGATAATGATCATGGCCAATTCTTCACCCTGATCTATAATAATATCACCTCTTCTTAACCAGCTAATACCGGAATAGAGAGCCTTTACCGTTTCCTGTAATTCAACTATTTCCTGTTGTAGACTATCTCTTTCTTCGGTAAGTCTTTGTCGTACTTCAAACAATGATTGTAATTGCTCAGTTTGTAATTTAATCTGACTGTTTAACCTTTCAAAACCTTCCTCTAATTGTTCCAATTCCAAAGTTTTTGCTTCTAATTCTTTGCGAGCCTCTTCCAGCATTACGTTTCTTACCTTTATCTCCTGGGTAAGTTCGTTTTGTCTTTGACGAAGTTCATCCAAACCAAACAAAGCTATGCGAACATCATTAGAAAGTATAGATAAAATAGATATGGTAAGGATAGAAATAATTATTCCGGTTAAAATAGTAATAAAAACAGCAGTACGGTGGGGACGCCAACCGAAAATACTTATTTTCTTTTTTCCGATTCGGAAACCGGTTAAATCGCCAATGTAGGCAATAACCCCACTTACTATGATTAAAGTTAATATTAAGATGATGCTATACATAATATATTCAGGGGAGGTTTCCCCTGAAACCCCTTTATTATTAGTATATAGTCGTTGGTATTTAGTATATAGTATATAGTTTTATGCGGGAATAATTGAGAGCATTATAGTTTATAGCTCATGGTTTATATTTTCTATTTGATAATTTTACTAAACTTATTTCGGCTATAACTGTAGACTTTATTTACGCCCCACGAATACTATATACTAACGACTAGATACTTACGACTATTTGCTAACTTAGTATCAAACAAAGAATAAAAACCAATGATAACAAATTAATATAAATACTTTAATCTAATTTTTTAATTAATCTGGAAGTCATTTTGCAAATGTATTGGATTTTCTCGATATACTCCATACTAAATACAAATTTTACAGGGCGAAACGCTCACCAAGATAATATTTTCGGGTTATTTCTGAATTAGCCACTTCTGAAGGACGACCCGAAGCCAGTATTTTCCCATCATGCATAATATAAGTACGGTCAGTAATCTTCATAGTTTCCCTAACATTATGATCGGTAACTAGAATGCCTAACTCCTTCTCTTTCAGATATCCAATAATTTCTTGAATATCATAGACCGCTATAGGGTCTATACCGGTAAAAGGTTCGTCAAGCAGGATAAAAGATGGTGAACTGGCTAGAGTACGGGCTATTTCTACTCTCCGTCGCTCCCCACCAGAAAGCATATAACCTTTATAATTAGATAAGTGTGCAATTTCTAACTCCTGTAACATTTTATGGCATCTTCTTTCCCTCTCTATACGATCAATACCTAGGGCTTCTAGTATTAACAAGATATTTTCTTCCACTGTTAATTTTCGAAATATTGATGGTTCTTGGGCCAGATAACCTAATCCCATTCTTGCCCGTTGAAACATGGGGGTATGAGTGATATCTTTCCCTCTAAAAAAAACCTGTCCCTTATCTGGACGAATTAATCCCACTATCATATAAAAGGTAGTTGTTTTACCAGCTCCATTAGAACCCAGTAAACCAACTACCTCTCCTTTATTAATTTCTATATTAACCTCATCAACAACTCTACGTTTACGATAAATCTTGACTAGCTGTTCGGTCCATATTTTTTCCAAATCTTTCTCCTGGATATTAAACAATGATGGAAAATGGAAAGCAAAAAAAAATAATCTCTAATTACCTATTAAAAATAATAAATTATTTCTTATTGGAGGTAATTTTCTGAATCTCAGCAATTACATCCTGGGTTAAATTTTCACCACCATATAAAATAACGGGATATTCATTAAGATCACTTCCCGTAAATACAGGAACCTCACTATTGATAATAACTAGATATTTTCCTTTGTCGCCTACAGCTTTTATAGCTTGCAAAATATCTGCATTTCTTTCTGCCTGTAAAGCTTGCATTTGCGCTAGTATTCTTTGCTTTATCGGCTCCCATTCGGCATTAAATTTTTCCTCTAATTTTTTAAGTTCTGTTTCTTCCAGTCCTTTTCCCTCTTGATTGAGTTTAGCTTGTCTGGTCTGTAATTCTGTTTTTAATTCCTGGTTTAACTGATTTAATTTTTCAGTATTAGGATGACTGGCAGTTACTTTAGCCAGACTGACATAGCCAATATTCTGTGCTAGAACACCTAGGGAGAAAAAAGTTATAAAAAAACCTATTATCATAAATAAAAATACTATTCTATAGCTGCTTACCGTTTGCTTCTTCAAGAAAAAATTCATAAATAATCTTCCTCCTTAATTTTTTTGTTACCTACCTAATATTCTGAATTTTTTTAAATATATATTTTCTATCAAAGTACTACACGCTACACTTAGAATTAGTATAAATAATACTTAAATATTCACAAAACATTGATTCCTGATAATTATATTGATCATTTTTTTCCACGTTTCCAATATTTTTTTCATAATTAGAAAGTATGACCAATACTGAAATAAGCCTTACCCTCCTCATCTTCTCCAAAACCATAATCTATACTGATTGGTCCCAGGAAGGTATCAAAGCGTATCCCCACTCCTTTACCAAACTTCAAATCACTAATAGCAATCGGTTTACCAAAATCCCAGGCATTTCCCCAGTCAGCAAAAATGACTGCCTGTAAATTATCAGCTAAGGGGAAACGATATTCAATATTAAAAATAAGAGAGGTGTCTCCGGAAAACTCTTTGTAATCATAACCCCTTATAGTACCCAAGCCTCCTATTTCATATTTGGCAAAAGAAGGTAAAGAGCAATCTCCTACTCCCACGACCATTCTCATAGCTAAAACACCCTGATTAATGGTGCTGGTAATAGTTGTTTCCTCAGCTCGATCTTCCTTAAATATATCAGTAGAAAGATAGGTACGCAAATCCAGATCATATTTTCGATATTCATAATCTCCTCCCAGTATGCCACCAGCATTTTGAATAGAAGCAGTACCAAACCATCCTTCTCTGGGATTAAAACGGTCATCACGCGTATCGTAAATTAGTATCGGTCTAAAGCTATTGGTTAAACCTTCCTGAATATTATCTGGTAGTTGACCAGATATTAAATTATAACTAGCCTCCTCAGTCTTTAATTCCAACCCAACTTTAAAATGTTCCTTAAACTCTCTTCCCAAAGTAAGCTTGCCACCTAATCTTTGCATTTCATATTTTGAATCAATACCATCAATTTTTTTGTTTACTTCCAGAAAGGTATCATAAACATCTAAACCAAAAAAGGTAGGAGTATTTCCCAGCCATGGTTCATAGAAGGAAAAACTATAGGTAGTTCTAGCTCCCACTTCCAGTTTTGCTTCAACGCTCTGCCCCCTTCCAAAAAGATTAGTTTCTTTAATACTGGCATAGGCAAATAATCCTTCACCTGTACTATAACCACCTCCGCCTCCCAATAAACCAGTACTCTTTTCTTTTACTTCAATTACCACTATAATCATATTTTCCTCAAGGCCTGGTTCTAATTTCATGGAGACATCTTCGAAAAATCCCAGATTATAAACATTCTGCAGTGATTTTCTTACTTTGTTGAAATCAAATAATTCTCCTGGTACAATATCTAATTCCCGTCTGATTACCCTATCAACAGTTTTTTCATTGCCACTAATCTTTATTTCTTCTATTACCCCTTCAGCAAGCTTGATGGACAGAACCCCAGTATTCTGATCAAAATTAATCTCTTCTACCTGAGCTAAAATTAAACCTTTATCTTTATATAACTGAGCTATTCTTTCCAGGTCATTCTGTAATATTTTTTGTGAAAATATCTGCCCTTTTCTTAAGACCATTACCTCTTTAAAATCCTGTTCTTTTAAAATAGTACTTCCTTCAATAATAATATCTTCTATGAGTGCATTTTCTTTCACCTGAAAGACTACTCGATAACCATCCCGAAATGGTTCTAATTTAACCTGAACATCTTGAAAATAACCCAGTTCAAATATGGCTTTCATATCAGCCTGAACTTTATCTTTAGAAAATAAATCACCAATATTGGAAGAAATTAAAGATACAATGAATTTTGTATCAACATGTTCGTTACCACGTACCACTATAGCGGTAATTCTACCATTATTCTGCGCCAAAGATATATTAGAAAACAGAAAAAGTAATAATAAAGATGGGACCAAAAATAAAAAATATTTTTTTATTGTTTTATTTATCAACTTGTTTTTCCTCCTGGAAATTTATTCCTCTCATTTCTTATTTAGAAATAGGTAGAAGTTCTTCCTCACGGGGTAGTTGCAAAGGTTTTACTAACCGACTCTCTTTGCGCAAAGATATCTTTACAATTAATGAAATAAGTTTTTACTTTTTCTATTATATAACATATCTTCTAATATCTAAATAATTCTAGAAAAATTATTTCAAAAAAAATTAATTCTTAACAATCCACTAAAAATAATTATAAATATTTGTTATATATATATATTTTATCCTATCAAGACCACCCTCCCCTGGATAGTTTGTGGGCTAGATCATCGAGGTAGGTATAAAAAATTGGAATAAAGATCAGGGTAAGGAAGGTAGAAGAGGTTAATCCGCCTATTATGGTAACAGCCAGAGGAGCTCTCATTTCTGCTCCTTCCCCGACACCAAGGGCCATAGGCACCATGGCCAGTACAGTAGTAAGAGTAGTCATCAATATCGGTCTTAGGCGAATTTTGCCTCCCTGTATCACGGCTTCATTCCGTTCCATACCTTTTCTTCGCAATTGATTGATATAATCAATCAATACAATAGCATTATTTACTACAATACCAGCCAACATAATTATACCTATAAAAGAAAGTACATTAAGACTGGTCCCTGCTAACATTAAGGCAATAATGACTCCAATAAAGGCAAAGGGCACAGAAAAAATCACGGCAAAGGGAAAGAGAAGTGACTCAAATTGGGCAGCAATAATCATATAAACTAAAAATACAGATAAGATTAAGGCAAAAAAAAGGTCACGGAAAGATTTTGCCATCTCTTCTTGTTCCCCCGCAAAGGTGTAATGATAACCATCTGGTAAAACCAATGAATTTAATTTTTCCTGAGCATCTTTTATCACATAGCCTAAATACCTTCCACTTATATTTCCAGTTACTGTTACTTGTCTTTGCTGATTCTCTCGGTTAATTCCCTGAGGACCTATCCCCACCTTTATCTCAGCAATTTCTTTTAAAGGAACTTGTAAACCATAACTCGAGATAATAACCATATTTTCTAAGGCTTGGAGTTCATTATGGCCACTTCTTTCTAATTTTACGGTTATATCATATCGGTCTCCACCTTCTTGATAAAAACCGGCTAGCTTGCCCAGAAGGGCATCCTGGACATAAGTAGCTACCTGACCAGCACTCAAGCCATACAGGTTTACTTTCTCCCGATCAATAAAAATATGTAATTCAGGACGTACCTCTTCCACACTGCTCTGTAAGTCAAAAACACCTTCTACTTCTGATAATAAGGAAATTATAGTACGAGCAATAAAATCTAATTCTTCGATAGAATCACCGGTAATATTAATGGTAAGTGGTGAACCTGTAGTAAAGGATAAGTCTTGTTCACTAAAACGGATCTGAGTATCAGGGTATTCTCCAATTTTATCCCGCAATTCTGCAATAATTTCCTTAACATCTCTTTCCCGTTTACTCTTTTCCGCCAGAGTAGCCATTATAGTAGCGGTATTACCGCTGGATATTCCCATTCTTATATTACCACCACTGCCCACAGTAGTATAAACATCCTTAATTTCCGGAATATTGATAACTACCTTTTCCACTTCCTGGGCAATGCTTTTGGTCACTTCAAAATTGGTCCCCACCGGCAAAGATATATTTATCGTGAAATTACCCTGATCCATCGCCGGGAAAAACTCGGTCCCCACTAAAGATAAGAGGAAAAAGGAAATCACTAAGACTACTATAGCCATAATAACCACTATACCCCGATGCCTTAAAGCCCAACCAATAAGATAGCTATATTCCTGAATAATAAAAGCAAAAAATCCTCTTCTCTTTGTTTTTTGGACAGAAGCAGAAGAAGGATTTGGGTTTTGATAAGAGATATTTATTCTACTTCTCTGTCTGGAGGAAAGCATGGGTATTAAGGTTAAGGCTACAAATAGGGACATCAATAAAGAAAAAGTAATAGTTAAACCCATAGTTTTAAATAATTCTCCCGCAATTCCAGAAACATAGACTACCGGAAGGAAAACAGCTATGGTAGTTAAGGTAGAGGCAGTAATTGCCTCCCCTACCTCGTTGGCACCTATTTCGGCGGCCAGGGCTGCCTCTTCACCTAACTCACGGTGGCGAAATACATTCTCCAGAACAACAATAGAATTATCCACCAGCATACCAATACCCAGAGCTAAACCACCAAGTGTCATCATATTTAATGTCAAATTGGCAAAATATAGTAAGGTAAAGGTTGAAATAACAGAAATAGGAATAGCCAAGCCGATAATTAAGGTGCTTTTCACACTCCGCAAAAATGCATAAAGGATAAACATGGCCAGTGCTGCACCAATGAGCAACATATCGGTTACTTCAGCAATGGTCTTTTTTATGAAATCTGAAGAATCAAAAACTACCATCAGGCGAGAATCACCAGGAAGTATATCATTAATCGCATCCAGCTCGTTGTTTACCCTATTGGCAACAATTACTGTGTTTGTACCAGATTCCTTTTGTAAACTGAAGGAAATACCCGGAAAACCATTGATATAAGCCACTGTATTTTGTTCTTTAAAGGTATCGGATACACGGGCGATTTCTTTAAGTGATATACGATTCCCCAGCATATTGGTAATCATTACATTTTCAATATCGGCAATGCTTCTAAAGCGTCCCAGTGTCCTGATTAAAAAATCAATATTTCCCTCCCGGAGTGTACCTGCTGGTAAGTTAATATTTTCACTTCTGAGTGCCATTACTACATGATCTAAAGAAAGATGATTAGCTCTTAGTCTTCCACTATCCACAGAAACTAATATTTCTCTTTCTAATCCACCACTTACTGTGGCTCGGGCAATTCCTTCTAACCTCTCCAGGCGGGGTTTCACTATATCTTGGGCAAATTTTTCCAGTTCATAAAGTTTATATTGTTGTGAACTCATCCCCAATACCATAATAGGCATCATAGAAGGATCAAATTTAAAAACATTGGGTTCACTAGCTCCTTCAGGTAGTATTCTTTTAACCTGGTCAATTTTTTCTCTAATCTCCAGGGTAGCAATATCCATATTGGTACCCCACTGAAAGGATAAAAGTAAAAGAGCACTCCCTTCCTGAGAAATAGAACTTATCTTATCAATACGGTGCACAGTACTCACCACCTCTTCCAGTGGAATGGTAATTAATGTTTCTATCTCTTCTGGAGCAACTCCTGGATAGGAAACCATTACTGCAGATATTGGAAAAGACAAATCAGGTAGTAAATCAAGTCCCAGCCCTCGATAAGAAACAATACCAATAACTAGCAAAGCAATAAATAACATCAAGATAGTGACCGGACGTTGAACAGAAAATTTGGCTATATTCATTCTAAAACCTCCCGGTTAGTAACCCGTACTCGGTCACCTTCTTCCAGAGCAATATTCCCCAATATGACAATAATTTCATTTTCTTCTAAGCCCTGGATAACTTCTACCTGATTTTCCTGTGTGATACCAGTAAGGATAGCTCTTCTTATAACTGTATCTCTTTCCTTATCCAGCACAAAAACAAATAATCCTTCTGTCCTGCGGGTCAGAGCCGTAGAAGGTATGATTAGGGTATCAGGATTATGGGTAATGAGAATGTTTGCTCGAGCAAATACGCCAGGTGGTATAGCAATATGAGGTTCTACAATTTTAATTTTTATTTCCATTGTTTTGGTGGTCGGATCAACAATAACACCCTTACTTACCACTTCTCCTGAAAATTTTTCCTTAGAAAAGGCGTCAATATATATTTCTGCTTTCTGCCCCACCTGAACAATGGCAATATCTTTTTCCGAAATTCCTGTCTTAACAAATAATTCACTAGTGTCTAAGATTGATAATAATGGTAAGGCTGAGGAAACCAATTCTCCTGTTTTTACCGAAATTGCGGTAATGCTTCCACTTATGGGAGCCTTGATAATAGTGTTATTAAGTTGGGTCTGAGCTAATTCCAGGGCCGCCTGGGCCTGTCTAACCTGGGCTTCCACTGCTTTAATATCTTCTGAGGAGGCTCCTTCAGTAATAAGTTTATAACTTTCATAAGCTGCCTGATATTGAGCTCTGGCTATTTCCAGTTGATTTTTAGCCTGATCATGTTGTTGTTCCGAAACTGCTCCTTCAGAAAATAATTTTTGCATTCTCTGATAATTTTCCTCAGCACTATTCAGATTTATCTTTGCTTGACGTAGTGTTGCCTCCACCTGACTAATTTCCTGTGGCCTGGCTCCCGCTTTAATCCTTTCCAGAGAGGCCTGTGCGGCATCCAGATTAGCCCTGGCTTGAGCCACCTGAAGCCGAATTTGTTCATCATCCAGACGCATTAGTATAGCATCTTTCTTTACCCAGTCACCTTCCTGTACTAAAATTTCTTTTACCTGACCAATATTCTTAGCAAATACCCGCACTATTTCTTTTGGTTCTACCAAACCTGATACGGTTAAAAACGATTTTATATCACCGCGCTCCACACGGGTAACCTGTATGGGTACTATTCTTTCTGGTTGAATCTGAGGAGTGGAAATAACTTCCGATCTCTTCTGATAGATACGACCTGCTGTTTGAACAATAGTTAACACTACTACTATAATAATAATTACATAAAAAATTCTGCGTCTGGTAATTTTCATATAACAGATTCCTCTCTTAACCTACCATTAATCAAATTTAACTAATTATCTAAGTAAGTAACAATTTAATAGTTATATTTATAGGCTAAACCTTTATCTAAATACACAAATTTTCAATAATGCAATACCCCCATAGCCTTTATTAAGGCTACTCTACTGGTATTATAACTATATAGAGCATTTAAATGATTGGTTTCTGATTCAATTAAAGCGCTTTGCGCATCAATTACTTCGATATTGGTAGCAATACCCTCATTATATTTTACCTGAGCAATGCGAAAGCTTTCCATAGAATCTTTAATTCCCTGTTCAGTAACCTTAACCAATTTCTCTGCCTCTTTCATATTAAGATAGGTAGAACGTACTTCAAATTCTATGAATTGCTTAACCTGTTTTTCACTCTGTTCTACCTGTAATAGATTTATTTCCGCCTGCTTTATTTTGGATTTATTTACTCCTCCATCAAAGATTGGGACTTCTCCAACCACTGCTACTTTCCAGCCAGTTAATCCCGATTCCATATTCATAACCACCTGGGGTTTTTTATTACTTTTAGCTATATCCACCATTCCCTCCATAATAATTTTCTGCTGGTTAATATTGTGTATTTCCGGACGATATTGCCAGGCAGTTTGCAATGCTTCATCCAGGGTAATATCCCAAGCCTGGTAGGCAAGACTATCCTGTAATTGAATTTTAGTCTCCAGAGAAATACCCATAATGGAATTTAAATTATATACTGCCAGCATATAAGCATTCTCAGCTCTAATCAGATTATGTTCCAGATTGGAAAGCTGAGAATTAATCCGGTTTAAATCAATAGGAGCAATCATTCCTTCGGCTAGTAGTGATCGGGAGGTCTCCAGGTGAGCCTTAATCTGAGTTAAAGCCTGTTCGCTTACCCTTTTTAGTCCCTCCGCCTGTAATACCCGATAATAAGCTTCCGTTACTTTGTAAATAAGTTCCTGTTTATTTGTTTCCAGTTCATTAGCAGCAATGGATTGTTCTGCTTCAGCCAGTTCTACAAAAGTTTTCAGCTTACCACCACTATATAGTACTTTGGAGATGTTAACTGAGACAAGAGGAATTCCATAACCAGAGGTATAAAGATAACTAAAATCCCCTTCGGCAATACTTTCCATATCAGGTGCTTCATTCATCCTGACATAACCACCCTGAAATTTAACATTGGCTTTAGTTGCACCTCTGGCTTGTTTTACCTCTTCTTCTTTTACTTCCACTTTACTCTGGGCTATCCGATATCCCAGATTGTTTTCCAGAGCCAGTTTAAGGCAATTCTCTAAATTTAAATTCAAACTCTCTGCAGAATAAGCTATTCTGGTAATAAATAGAAATAGAACAGTAATTAATAATATAAGAGATACTATAAACCATTTCCACTGCACGTTTATTAAGAATATTGACCTTCTCATAACTAAACCTCCTGGGAATTGATATAGAATATAGAAAAAGAAAGGGGAATAAATTCATCCCATAGCACTAATATTATTTTTTATTGTTTTCTTGTTCCATCTTTTTCATTTTTTTCCAGACTGAGAGTGCCTCCTCGGCATTATTCACTTTTACACCACCGAAAACATGGGGATGGCGTCGAATAAATTTTTCTTTGGCACCAGTTAACACCTGTTGATAATCAAATAAATCTGCTTCCCGGGCAATTTGTATCTCCATTAAGATATCCATAAGTAAATCTCCCAATTCTTCACATAAATTCGCATAATCTTCCCTCTCAACTGCCTCTTTAATTTCATATGCTTCCTCAATTATATTGTTTAACATAGAGTTTAAGGTTTGCTTTTTATCCCAAAGACAGCCCTGGGGACCTCTTAATTGAGCAACAATAGAAATTAATTCAGCAAATAACTCTTTCTCTTTCTGATACATTAAAAATATTTTCTCCTTCCTGCCCTGCTCCCTCTACTACCATAGTATGATAGATATAAGTAGAGTAAATATACCATTATAACTACATTATAATAGCAGAGTTTTAAGAACATTTAAATTAAATATAAATTTTTTATTAAAAAAATGATTATAACTATAATCTTATATCAGGAGATAATTTATTTTTTTATCATAAGCAAAAAGACAGATTATCCTGAATAAATGTACTACCAGTAACTTAACTAATGTTATTAGGTAGAACCTGATCTAAAAAAGAGAGAGTTTGCACAAGAAGATCAGTAGAATTAAGGGAATGGTTTTTCTCCGATAACATTAATCTTAATTCATGATAATTTTCCCTGTGCTGGCAACTTATAGCTCCTCTGGATATTCCTGGTACAACATTTTTAATCCTGCTCTCTAAGGGAGACCCTTTTTCATACTTTATGGAAATATAATGATTGGTTATCCTTATCTTAGTAACTTCTTGATTTCTCAGTCTTATTTTGAGCTTAATTACCAGAAATAGGTTCTCTACCTCCGGAGGATAGGACCCATAGATATCCTGTAATTCTCTTTTAAGATCATTTAATTCAGAAAATGTTCTTATTTGACTTAATCTTTGATAATAACTTATCCTCAATTCTGAGCGGGAGATATAATATTCAGGAATATAACTGTCTATATTTACTTCAATTTCTGGTTCAGGTTCCAGAGTTATACTCCCAACTGTTTCCCTCTGGTAGAGCTCTTTAATGTTCTCTTCCAGTAACTGACAGTAATAATGAAAACCGACTTCACTGACCAAACCATGTTGTTCTTTTCCCAACAAATTACCCGCACCCCTTATTTCTAAGTCGCGCATGGCTAGTCGGAAACTAGAACCTAAATCACTAAATTCTTTTATAGCTTCTAATCTTCTTCGAGCATTGTCACTCAGCAAATGTTGCGCAGGATAAAGCAAATATGCATAAGCACGCCGACTGCTACGACCAACCCTTCCTCTTAATTGATACAATTGGGACAGCCCAAACTGCTGGGCATCGTCAATAATTATAGTATTAACATTGGGAATATCCAGACCTATTTCAATAATTGTGGTACAAAGCAAGACATCATATTCTCGATTCAGGAATTCAATCATTATCTTTTCCAGTTGTTCTTCGGGCATTTGACCATGAGCTATAGTCACTTTAGCCTCTGGTACTAATGTATTTATTTTTTCAGCAACAAATTCAATATCCTGTACCCGATTGTGAACATAGTATACCTGACCCCCTCTCTCTAATTCACGTCTAATGGCCTCCCGAATTGCTTCATCTGCCTGTGGTCTGAAAAAAGTAATAATGGGTAAACGCAATTCTGGTGGTGTATTTATAATACTTATTTCCCTGATTCCAGTTAATGACATATAGAGAGTTCTGGGAATAGGAGTGGCAGTTAAGGTAAGGGAATCAATCTGTTCCTTCAATTTTTTAATCCGTTCTTTGTGAATAACACCAAAGCGTTGCTCTTCATCCACCACTAATAAGCCTAAGTCTTTAAAGGTCACATCCGGTTGTACCAGACGGTGTGTTCCAATAATAACATCGATTTGACCTTTTTTTAATTCTGCAATAATCTCTTGCTGTTCCTTTTTTGATTTAAATCTGGAAAGCATTTCAATTCTAACCGGGAAAGCCTTCATTCTTTCTGTGAAATTTTCCCAATGTTGCTGAGCTAAAATAGTTGTAGGTGCCAGTACTGCGACCTGTTTACCATCCATTACCGCTTTAAAAGCAGCTCTGATGGCTATTTCAGTTTTTCCATAACCGACATCTCCACAGATTAGACGCTCCATCGGTTGAGCAGACTCCATATCTCTTTTTATTTCCTGGGTTGCTTTCTCCTGGTCCGGTGTCTCCTCAAAGGGAAAAGCCATTTCTAATTCCTGTTGCCATACAGTATCTGGAGAAAACGAGAATCCCGGTATATTTTTCCTCTTTTGGTACAATTCATATAACTCCCAGGCCACTTTTTGAATAGACTCTTTTACCCTTCTTTTAGTTGTCTTCCAGCTATTATCTCCCAAACGATTAAGATTAGGAGGAGCTCCGCCTGTCCCAATATATTTATGAATCAGAGAGAACTGTTCTACAGGGACATAAAGTTCATCACCAGCAGCATATTTTATGAGAAGGTACTCTTTGCGAAATCCCTCCGTAAGACGTGTCTTAATCCCGGCATAACGTCCAATTCCATGATGAATATGAACCACAAAATCTCCTATTTGCAATTCATCCAATTGATAAAATGGTTTACCATGAAATCTTCTTGGTTTATAACCTTTATCCCTTTGTTTACCAAAAATCTCCTGTTCGGTAAGTAGAGAGAGATTCAGCTCAGGTATGGAAAATCCGAAATTGACCAGTCCATATCCTAAACATATCTTTCCAGGAAATAACTCTATTTCTGGTAAAGCCATCATCTGATAATCGGTAAACCCCCGATCTTCAAATATTTCTGCTAACCTTAAAGCACGCCCTTGATTGCTGGTCAAAACCAGAATTCTTTTCCTTTCTTGCAGACTTTTTTTAATTTCCTGAAAAAAGAGCTCCAAATTACCAAAATAATTTTCCATAGGTCTGGAAACAATGGGATAATATGAATTATTTTGGAAATCGTTCTGACCAGAGATACTATCTTTTTGCTCAAGCCAGGAATCAATATCTATCAAATGCTGCTTTTCAAAAAGCAATTGATTAAGCTCCTCCCAGGATAAATAATAATATTCTGGAGGTAAGGTATTTATATTATCTTCCTTTTTTGCTAGAAAACATCTTTGACTTTCTCTTTCAAACTCCCAAACATTATTTTTAAAATCAAAAAATTGATGAATGAAAATATCAGTTTGATCAGGTAAGTAATGAAAAAAGGAACATATTTCTTCAGCTCTTGCCCCTTGTGGCACAGTCAATTCTCTCTGAGGTAGAAGTATAATCTCTTCAGTCTTCTCAATAGACCGTTGTGATTCTAAATCAAAAAAACGAAGGGAGGCAATTGTATCTCCTTCCCATTCTATACGGATGGGGTTTTCATAAGTAGATGGAAATATATCAATTATCCCCCCACGTTGACTGAATTGCCCAGTCCTTTCAATCATATGTGAGGAGTGATAGCCTTGTTCTATAAGATATTGTAGAAAGTTTTTTATTTTTAATTGACCCTCTCGTTGTAATTTTAGACAATTTCGCTCAAATTTTTCCCGGGATATAATCTTGGGAAGAATAGCTCGATAAGTAGTGACAATAATCATTGGAAAAAAAGATTTTATATTGCCAAGATCAGTAGTGGGAAAGGTTTGTGCTAATGTAGCAATTACCCTTATGCGCTGTTTTACAATTTGTTCATCATGGGGTAAATCTTCATATGGTAATATTTCATGAGGGGGAAAGAAAAAAATATTCTTATTTTCCTGCCCACCAGTAAAGCTTAGTAAATCCTGATATACAAGCAAGGCTTCCGCAGTATTATTGCCTAAATATAGAAGTACCCCTTCCAATTCACCTCTTAGGACCAGGGAAGAAAGAAAAAAAGAGAGGGCACTGCCCTGTAATCCCTTAATCGTTAGTAATTTCTTTTGTTTGGCTCGGAAATCCTTAACAAACTGATTATAGATTATATGTTCGTCCCACAACTTGCTCAAGGACATACTATTACCTTCCCAAAAGAAAAGGCTTTGAATCTAATCAAAGCCCAGAGATACTTTCTGATATAATTTAAATTAGATATTAACTAATCAATTAACTACCGAGCTAAAATACTGGCCAGCTGATAGAGAGATGCCCGCAGCTTGTGATGATGAGATAACACCTCCTCCAGCTCCATAGCAATGATATCATTACCTGCTAAACCGACCATATGATGATTATTTTTTAGTAATAATTGTTCCACGGCTCCGGCTCCTAATCTACTTCCCAGTATACGGTCAAATGCTGAAGGAGAACCACCTCTTTGCAGATAGCCCAGTACAGTTACTCTTGTTTCAAAGCCTACCTTATCTTCTAAGTATTTCCCAATTTCATAGACATTGCCAGCTCCTTCAGCTACTATGACAATACAGTGAGTTTTACCTCTTTGATAACCCTCTCTAAGTTTAGTGCTAATTTCCGACAAATCGGCAGAAAATTCTGGTACAATTACTGCTTCTACACCGCCAGCAATACCACTCATTAAGGCCAAATATCCTGAGTTTCTACCCATCACCTCAATAATAAATGCCCTGCGATGAGAGGAAGCAGTATCTTTAATTTTGTCAATAGCTGAAATAACAGTATTTAAAGCAGTATCAACACCGATAGACATATCAGTACCATAAAGATCATTATCAATGCTGGCTGGAATACCTATTACTGATACTCCCTCCTGCCGATAAAGATCTAAAGCACCTGCCATAGAACCATCGCCACCAATTACCACTAGCGCATCAATCTTATTTTCTTTTAAAATATGGGCTGCCTTTCTTACTCCAGATTCAGTTTTAAACTCTTCACTACGAGAAGTCATCAAGAGAGTTCCTCCGTGCTGCATTATACCGCCTACACTTTTTAAATTCAGGTCAAGAAAACTTCCCTCTAATAATCCCTGGTATCCGTAGAGAATGCCCCACACTTCTATTTTATGATAAATTCCAGTGCGAACAACTGATCGGAGGGCAGCATTCATTCCTGGAGAATCTCCACCACTAGTTAAGACGGCAATCCTTTTTATCATTTTTACCTTTTTATCTCTTTCTAAGTAATAGATTGATTTCTTAAATAATCTACTAATTCAGAATATATGCTAAATTCGGTTACCCAGTATTTTTCTCCATACCTTGTAATGCTTGTTTCGTTTAGACTCATCTTTTACCTCTACCATTTCTGATTCTGGTTTTGCTCCTGGAATACTAATTATTTTAATATCACCCTTTTTCCAATTGTATTTATCTTTATCAATTTTTTCTTTTGACATTTAATCCACCACACTCATTTCATATTTTAATAATAATTTATATTTTCCTTCTAAAGTCTCTACCGGTACTAAATCAATTTGTTTTTTATCAATTGTATTCTCTCATGGCAAATTCATAACCCTTAACCAGGATATCCTCTATTGCTTGAACAGCCCGATTCGTGATATTTTCTACCACCTCTTTCTCTTCCGGTAAGAAGTTAGTTAATACAAAATCAGTATAATCTAAATACTTTAGAAGCTGATCATTTCTTATACCAATTCTTAAACGTGGAATATCTTCTGATTTCAAGCTGTCAATTATAGAATCCATACCATGATGTCCACCTGAGCTTCCCCTTTTTCTTATACGTATTCTTCCTAAAGGAAGATGGAAATCATCATATATAACTAACAATTGTTCAGCACCGATATTATAATAAGCAGTAATATCTTTTACTGCCTTTCCGCTGAGATTCATATAGGTTAGTGGTTTAACTAAAACAACTTCCTGTTCCTGGAATTGGTGAAAGAGTATCTGAGCTTGAAATTTCTCTTGCCATCTCAGGTCTCGGTCAGCAATATGTACAGCAAATTTTTGTACCACTATAAAACCAATATTATGTCTGGTATATTTATATTGGGCTCCAGGATTACCCAAACCTACAATTATTTTCACTTCATCATAACCTTCGGGCAAGTTTGTGGAACGGAGATAGTCTTTACTCCTTTTCTCCCTTTTCTTCTATCTTGGTCTCTCTGGTTTTTACCTTTTCTTCAGCTCCACCTTCTGTTACTTCCTCAGCTACTTCAGCAGCTACTTCCTCTTCCTTGGTCGGAGCAACAACTGAAGCAACAGTACGATTGATATCTGTTAATAATTTGACACCTTTGGGTAACACAATATCCTGTAAAGTAATAACATCATTAAAACCCAGGGCACTAACATCAATAGTTATTGCTTCAGGTGCATCTGCCGGGAGACACTCAATTTCTACTTCCCGCAAAGAAATATCCAGGATGCCTCCTTCCTTTACCCCCTGAGGCTCTCCTTCAAGAACAAGAGGAACTTGCAAAGTTACTTTCTCTTTCATGGTAACACCATAAAAATCAAAATGGTTAATTTTTTTCTGTAAAGAGTCATATTGGCAATCCTTCATAACTGCTAAACGGGTCACTGTACCTTTTTCATCTGTTTTTATTTTTAAATCTATGATACCATGGGCATGTTTTTTATCTGCTAAAAAACGAAAAAGTTCCTTTTCCGATATTTTCAATAAAATATTATTTTTATCGCGAGGGGAATAAAAAATACCAGGAACATATCCTATTTTTCTAAGTTTTTTACTCTCCTCTTTTCCGCCCTTCTCTCTTGTTTCTACCTGTAACTGAATTCGTTTCATAATGCCTTCACCTCCGCAGTAATTCCATATATTTTTTATCTTAATTATCTAAATAATGCACTAATAGATTGATTATAATGAATACGTTTTATTGCTTCTGAAAACAATTCAGAAACTGACAATATCTTGATACAGGGTAATCTTTTTTCAGAGGGTATAGGGATAGTATCAGTAACTACAACCTCTTGAAATAAATTTTCCTGCCAGTATTTTTCCAGACGTTCTTTAGCTGGATCAGCAAAAATAGGATGGGTTGCACAAACAAACACTTCTTTAGCTCCAGCATTTAATATCGCCTGACTTCCTTTAATAACAGAGCCGGCGGTATCAATCATATCATCTACAATAATTGCGGTCTTACCCTTAACATTACCAACTATATGCATTATTTCCACACTGGTCTCAGAAGCTCTATATTTGTCAATAATAGCAATGGGCTTATTTAAATAGCCGGCAAAATTCCTTGCCCGTGTCGTTCCTCCTACATCAGGAGAAACAACTACCGCTCTGGATAAGTCTTTCAGTTTAAAATAATCAGCCAATATTGGAGCTGCTTCCAGATGATCAACGGGAATATCGAAAAATCCCTGTATCTGACCAGCATGTAAATCCATAGTTAAAATACGATCGGCACCAGCCTGAACTAATAAATTTGCTACCAGCTTTGCTGTTATCGGTTCCCTGGGACGAGTCTTTCTATCCTGCCGGGCATAACTATAGTATGGGATTACTGCTGTAATCCTTCCCGCAGAAGCACGGTGTAGTGCATCAATCATTACCAGTAATTCCATTAGATGATCATGTACTGGATGACAGGTAGGTTGAATAACAAAAACATCTTGTCCCCGGACATTCTCCTCAATTTTTACATGTAATTCTCCATCAGGAAATCTTGACACCTCTGCTTTACCTAATTGTATACCCAGTTTTGTTACAATCTCATTAGCCAAGGTGGGATTGGCATTCCCGGTAAATATCTGCAGTTCCCTATTATCACAGGTCATTACCTCATTGCCTCCTTAAATTTTTTATTATTCTCTTTTTTGCTGATCTTCTTTTCTTCTTTTCTTTTCTACCCAGCCATTAATATTTTTTTGCCTCGACCGAGCAATAGCCAAGCTCTGGGCAGGCACATCACCAGTAATGGTAGAGCCAGCTGCAGTATAGGCGTTCCTGCCAATAGTAACCGGGGCAACAAGGGAATTATTGCTACCAATAAAAACACCATCTTCAATAATGGTAGGATTCTTTCTAATCCCATCGTAATTACAGGTGATAGTACCGGCACCTATATTAACATTTCTCCCTAAAGTAGAATCTCCTAGATAAGTTAAATGCCCAACTTTACTACCCTGGCCAATAGAGGTCTTCTTTACCTCGACATAGTTACCAATCTTTACCTGGTCTCCTATAAAACATTCCGGTCTAATGTGGGCATAAGGACCTATAGAAGTATTATTGCCAATCTGGCTTTTTTCTATTACCGATGCAAAGATTTTAGTTTGGTCTCCAATATCACTTTGCATGATATGAGAATAAGGACCAATATGACAATTAGTCCCTATCTTACTTCCTGTAGTGATAATGGTAAATGGGTAAATAATAGTTCCTTTTCCAATCTGTACTTCACTTTCCAGAAAAGTGTTTGCCGGTGAAATAATGGTTACCCCTTCTTCCATATGCGCCAACAGATTTCTATGATACATTATTTGAGAAACATGGGTTAGTTCCTGCTGGGTATTTATTCCTAATATTTCTTCTGGATCTTCCAGAGAAATACTACCAATAATTCCTCCCCTATTTCTCATTATCTTAATAACATCAGTCAAATAATATTCTTTCTGATAATTATCTCTTTTTACTAAAGTTAAGGCTGTGAATAATTCCTTACTATTAAAACAGTAGATTCCCCCATTAATTTCATCTATTTGCTTCTGTTCGAAAGTAGCCTCACTATGTTCAATAATTTCCACAATCTCTCCCGATTCATTGCGTATTACCCGGCCATAACCTTCAGGATTAGCTAATTTTGCAGTTAACAAAGTGCAACAAGGAGAGCTGGTCTGGTGGTAAGCAAGGAGTTTCTGGAGAGTATTTTCCCTTAATAGTGGTACATCAGCGGATAAAACTAAAATAATGCCATCGAAATCACCCAAATATGGTTCTATTTCCATCATAGCATGGGCGGTACCAAGTTGTTGTTTCTGTTGAACAAAAATTACTTCTTTATCCAAAGTATTTACCGCCTCTTTGATTTTTTCCATTTGATGGCCAAGCACCATTATTTTATTTACTTTTCCCAATGACCTGGTCAGTGCTAAAGAATAAAAGATCATGGGTTTTCCAGCTATAGGATGTAAAACTTTGGGAAGTGTAGATTTCATTCTCTTTCCCTGACCAGCTGCTAATATGACCGATGTAATCTCTTTCATAACATTATCCTGCTTAAGCATTTTGAAAATTCTGAAAAAGAAAATATTGGGCTGAGGAGGAAAATTTAGGCTGGGGTGGAAGGATTCGAACCTCCGATGAGGGAGCCAAAGTCCCTTGCCTTACCGCTTGGCTACACCCCAACAATTTCTTTATTCCCTGAATTAAAAATAAAGGGAAAATATTTTTAGTAATTAAGTAAATTCCTCAAATTATTCTTCAAATGATAAATAATAATTTGCAATACACATTATAATATTATTTTTAAAAAAGTATTTAGTAGTATCGGAATGGAATAAAATCACGATACTACTAAACAACTTTTTTTACTCTTCTTTGTCAGAAGAAATTTGTTTAAACCTTATTTTATTCTTCTGATTAATCTACATTAAATTTTGCCCACTAATATTATAACAAAATCATTAATATTTCAAAACAGCAAAATTAAATTTCCTATTTTTCAGATGCTTCTAAATCATCTGAAAGCCCAGTGCTACTGTTCTGTGTCTCACTTTCTTTTGCGGATTCACCACTGGTCTTAGCTTCCTGAGCTGTTGCTTCATATTCCTTTAATACTGCAGTCTGGATCATCTCTCGAACTTCGGTATTTATTGGATGAGCTATATCTTTATGATTACCATTGGGTAACAGTTTGCTAGGCATAGCCACAAACATACCCTTTCTACCATCAATAATTCTCAAATCATGTACTACAAAGGAATCATCAAAAGTAATTGAGACATATGCTCTTAGTTTACCGTCAGTCTGTATTCTTCTTATTCTTACATCTGTAACTTGCACTTGCTTACACCGCCTTTTTTTGTTTTTTCTCTTCTTTTAGTTCACTATTTTTTATCATATCACATATAAAGCACTAATGAAAAAGCCTATTTCCCTTCATTATTATAAATTATAAATCTTGGTTAAATAATAAACAACCTCACCCTGCTACATATTTTTGTTTACCTCCTGTTATACCTTCATTTAATAAGATTTAATAAGTAATAACTGTCTTGAGAATGAACAATCTCAAGAGCAGAGTCATGATACATTATCTTTTAAAAAATAAACACAGCAAAAAATAATTGCTGTGCTGAAATTATTCATATTAATCAGCTTACCCATTCTCCAAATCTTAATGATGCCATCAACCAATAGATTCTTATCTTCATAAGTTTATCTAATTCTTAATAATATTCCTTAGCCTTAATATTCCTTTGTTTAGAACTTGTCAAATTTTATCATGTCCAATAGTTATTTGTCAAAAACTTTTTATTCAGTCGATTTAGTAAACATCACGCCAACAAAGCAAGCAGCTCAGAACACTTCCGGGAGAGGTTTGGCTTTTTCTTATTTATTTTTATTCTGCTTTTTTTCTGGTAATTTTATTTACTTATTGTATTTCTAAGTAATACCACTTCATTACAGTTCAGGTATAAAATTGTACTATAATATTTTGTGGAACATATTTAGTCCTTTAGTCCAGATGTATCTTTAATATGCTTTATAGCCTCAGTAAGCAGAGCCAATTCTTTTATGGAGAGGGTTTCTCCTCTCTGATTAGGATTTAATTTTACTTCTGCTAATACCCTTTCTAGAACATTTTTTTCTAATTTTTCTGCAAAATATAACCTTAGGGCATTACTAAGGTTCTTTCTTCTATGTTGAAAGATAGCGCGAGCTACATCAAAAAAAAGGGCTTCGTCTGGTACATGAACATTCGGTTTAGTTAGAAAAGATATTCTGATAAGTAGAGATTCTACTTCTGGTTTAGGGAAAAAAGCACCTGGTTTTACTAGATGAATTTTTTTCATATTAGCATAATAATTAGATATCACTGATAGTAGACCATAATTCTTGTTTCCTGGTTGTGCCAACATTCGTTCAGCAACCTCTTTCTGTATCATAATTACCGCCAGTTTAAATATACCTCTCATTTCTATTATCTTTCTCAACAAAGGAAGAGAGATAGAATATGGCAAATTTCCTACCAATTTTTCTATACGATAACCTTCCTGTTCTTTCTGGTTTAGGAAGTTAACTAAATCAAAAGTCAAAATATCCTGATATAATACCGTAACGGAATTACTATAGTTGGAGAGTATTTCATCTAAGATAGGTTTTAGACGGGTATCTTTTTCAATGGAAAAAACATGTTGCACAGCAGGAATTAAAGCTAAAGTTAGGCTTCCTAATCCAGTTCCTATTTCGAATACTGATTCCTCTTTCTGCAAATGTAAAGCATTCTTAATAATGGTATTTATATTTTGGTCAATGAGAAAATGTTGTCCTAACCTCTTTTGGGGATAAAATTTATATTTTTCTAAATATTCTCTGGTCTTTTTAAGAGAAAGGAAAGAAGTAGATGGTGATACAGACATGGGTACTTACCTCAGTAAGGTAAGGGAATATATTCCCTTAGTAACGGTTCATTTATTTTTAATTTTCCAAAATGGATACGTTCCTCTTTTATTGAACCAACACTTAACTTTAATGGTTACTTCCTTGTTTAACTCATTATAATAAATAAATGTCAAATAGCAAAGTAGATTTGCCAGGCATCTTATTTTTTATGTAACATAGGATAAAACCCGGAATAATGCTTATCGTGGAAAAAGATCTTATCCAGTTTTGTCTCTCTACCCAAAGGAGGTAGGGTAGTATTTTTTATGCCTGGAGCCGGCGATCTGAGTTGAACAGACAACCTACGGATTACGATTCCGTTGCTCTGCCAATTGAGCTACGCCGGCTTAATAATTTTATATTCTCTTTTCATTAGCCTTTTTAGCTATTATATCATTTTTGTTATTTTATCAAAAACTATTTTAGTCTCCAAATAGTATAAATAAACTATCTAAGATCGGAAGAGCACACGTCTGAACTCCAGTCACCGCTCATTATCTC
>CAZGKY010000016.1:0-23239 GCA_964525625.1 uncultured Atribacterota bacterium
TAGGTGAGTATAATTGAGAGCAGTATGGTTTATAGTTTATAGTTTATAGTTTAATGTTTTTAATTTATCGTTTTTGGTTCATGGTATTTAGTCCAATATTTTTTGATATGGTTATTTTTTATTAATGTAATCCATACACATAACGAAATACGCAACACTAAATACCAACGACTAACGACTATCTACTGTATAAGTTATACCGATGTACTGGTATACTGAATTAAATAATACAATATGCAAAACGATATACTAAATAACAAATACTAGCGACTAGCGACAAAATACTAACGACCAACGACGAACTTGTCATTTTGAAGAGCGTTTTTCATTTTTTGTCATTGCGAGTCGCGTAGCGACGAAGCAATCTCATTCACTTCTGCCTGAGAAAATTATGAAAGTAATGGTCTAAATTTCTACTAAATACCAAATACTAGCGACTAACGACTATCTACTGTATACATTATACTGATATACTGCATAAGCTTATGCGGGAATACCAGTATGAGATTGCCACGCACTGCCTAAGCAGTGCTCGCAATGACTTTAACGTTTATTGTGTTAGTATATAGTATTTAGTATATAGTTTAGGTGGGTATAATTGAGAGCAGTATTGTTTTTAGTTTATAGTTTTTGGTGGAATATTTTTTGGCTATAATAGTGGGCTATAATTCACACACCACGAAATACTATATACTAACGACTAAATACTAGCGGCCAACGACTAACTACGGTATACTTTATACTGATATACTGAATTAAATAACACACGACTCAATACTTTATACAGTATGCTTGTTCTATACAAATAAAAGGATTATCAAAGTAGAGTATTTCCCTGGAATATCTGGAAACCAATTTTTACCTAATATAAGTTTCTTTTTTACTGAAGGAAATATATAAAGCAGTTAGAAAGTAGATAGTTGAAAATATTCATGAATAAATCATCAATCAATATAGGAACATCTGGCTGGTATTATTCACATTGGATAGATATTTTTTATCCCAAGAATATTACCAAAAAGGATATGCTCTCTTATTATAGTAATTTTTTTTCTACAGTAGAGGTTAATAATACTTTTTATCGTTTACCTGATGAGAATACTTTGCGAAACTGGACTTTGATGGTTCCGGAAGATTTTATCTTTTCTGTCAAAGCCAGTCTTTATATTACTCATAGGAAAAAGTTAACGAACACCTCAGCATTATTGCTTCTTTTTCTGAGTGGTATTAAGTCTTTGAAACATTATCAGGGACCAATCTTATTTCAGCTGCCACCCTACTGGAAATGTAATTTAGAAAGATTAAAAGCCTTTTTAGAGACTCTACCCACAGATAATCAGTATGTTTTTGAATTTCGTGAATCAAGCTGGTGGAATGAATCTGTTTATGATTTATTAAAATATTACGGTATTGCTTTTTGTATTTTTCATCTGGCCGGAGTATTTTCTCCTGAGATTATAACAGCTGATTTTACTTATCTTCGACTACATGGCCCCAGTGATCCATATCAAGGTTTATATTCAGAAGATTTTTTGCAAAAGTGGGCAGGGAAGATAAAAAAGTGGAATAAAGAGGAAAAGACTGTTTATTGTTATTTTGATAACGATCAGGCTGGTTTTGCGGTAAAAAATGCTTTAAGATTAAAACAGATATTATCAGTTTAGTATTATTGTTAAAACATGCTATTTGATTAAGTTTATAATAAGATATTAAGGAGGAAAATGATTATGAAAAAATTACTCTGCTTTTTTGTGGCCTTGTTTCTTTTTCAATTAAATGTAAGTGTATTAACCGCCCAACCTGAGCAGGAAAATCAAGCAGTAGAAGAGAATTTGGCAAATAGAATTAATAACATTAAAATTGATGGAATAATTGAAGAAGGAGAATATTTAAAGAAAGTAGTTTATAGAGATTTAGAGATTTTCTGGAGTAATGATGAAAAATATCTTTATATGGCTCTTAGAGGAAAAACCCTTGGTTATATCTCCATTGGTATTCAACCCGGCTCTACTATGAAAGATGCTGATATCATTCTTGGTTATGTACAGGATGGAAAGGTGGAGTTATTTGACCAGTATAGCACTGGAAATTTTGGACCACATCCTTCCGATGAGGAACTTGGTGGAACTAATGATATTCTACATTATACTGGAAAAGAAGAGGAAGGATATACTGTTATTGAATTTATACGTCTGTTGAAAACGGAAGATAAATATGACCAGGAGTTAAAATCAGGGAAGAATAAGATTATTTGGGCTTATTCCAATCAGGATAGTACTAAAGGTAAACATATGGTTCGAGGATATGGCGAAATCGAAATAAATGGCTTAAAACATTAGAACAATGGTAATAAAAATTTAAAAGAAATAACTACATTGTGATATAGAAAATGTTTTTAATTTAATAATAATTTATCAATCTACAAAGATTTTGTAGATCTATAGGGAGTATACTGCACATAAAAATCTTGACAAGAAGGAAAAATTTTGTAAAATTTTATTAGTGCAGAAAAGATAATATAATGAAATTATTACTTGTGGAAATTTAGCTAGAAACTATAGAAAGAAAAAATTGAATACTTTTTTAAGAATTAAAAGAAGCCTTAATTTTTGTTAATGAGGATATAATCGTTCAAATTTAAT
This sequence comes from uncultured Atribacterota bacterium, assembly GCA_964525625.1. GTDB lineage: Bacteria > Atribacterota > Phoenicimicrobiia > Phoenicimicrobiales > Stramentimicrobiaceae > Stramentimicrobium. The sequence goes on from CAZGKY010000016.1 coordinate 2,643, forward strand.
AGAGGAGGTAATATCTATGAATCAAAAAATTAAAGGTTTTTTTCTTTTTAGTATAGTCTTCTTATTAGTTAGTTCGTTATTATCTTTTTCTGCTCTAGCTCAATTAGAACAGGTAGAAAAGCTCACAGAAAAACCGGAAAGAGATTTCCTTATCTACAGCCAATTTTCTAATTTGGTATTGGAGCAAGGACAAAGTGTTGATCTTAATATCAAGCTTATCAATAGGGGAATGCAACCGGAAGAAATTTTAATTGAACTAATTGCTGACCCTGAAGCTGAAGATTGGGAAGTTTTTTTACATAATGAAAGCTGGCGAGGTTTTACGGTAAGGCAGGTTAATCTTCTTTCTGATGAACCTGATAATAATAGGACTTTGAACCTGCATATCAAAGCACCTTCAGAGATTAAGGAAGAATATAAAGAGTATACTTTTACCATTAAGGCTGAAACTGTTGATGGGCAACTCACCCGCTCTCTGGATATCGTGGTTGCTGCCACTAGCAAGGTGTTAGAAGAAAAGGAAGAAGAGACTCCTGAAATATTATTAACTACCAAATATCCAGCAGTAGAGGCTCCTTCTGGTAAGGTAATGAAATATGAAATTGAAGTAAGAAATAAGACTGATGAGGATCAGGTAATGGATTTTGCGGTTATTCTTCCTTCTGGCTGGAGAGCCTCTATTAGTCCCCGATGGAGAGAAGAAGAAAAAATTTCGGCTATCAAGATCAATAAAGCTGGTACCGAGACCATCTTATTAACAGTTACTCCGCCTTTTAGTGCAGAGAGGAATGAATATGAACTGAAATTTATAGCCAGAGCTGGTGAACTGGAAAAATCTTTAGATTTAAAGGCACTGGTCACCGGTACCTATACTCTGAATTTAGGAACTGAAACCGGTAACTTAAAACTGACCACCATATCAGGTGAGACCAAAGATTTTACTTTTTACTTGTGGAATGAGGGTTCTGCCTCAATAGATAATATTGCTTTTTATAGTTCTGCTCCTTCTGGTTGGGAAGTAAAATTTAATCCTGATAAGATAGTAGAGCTACCCTCTATTGTTCAGACTCAGCAACCGGAAAAGGTCACTATGACTATTAAAGTGCCGCAGAATACAGTACCAGGTGATTATATAGTTGCTGTAAATGCGACTGGGACCCAGGATCAGAAAAAGATTGAATTCAGGACTACAGTACAGGTTCCTACTAAATGGGGATGGGTGGGAATATTAATAATAATTGCCATCCTTGCTATTTTGCTGGGAATTTTCCTGAAATTGAAAAGAAGATAAGAGGGAACAAAAAATGAATTCTATACAGACCGTATTAGAGACCAAAAATTTAACTAAGGTTTATAATGGAACGCCTGTAGTCAATAATCTAAATTTGAAGATAGAAGAAGGAGAAATTTTTGGTTTTCTTGGTCCCAACGGCGCCGGTAAAACAACCACTATTTTGATGATTCTGGGGTTAACAGAACCTAGCTCAGGAGAGGTAAGCGTTTTTGGTTATAACTCTACCAGAGAGCCTTTACAGGTAAAGAGGATAACCAGCTATCTTCCTGAAAATGTGGGTTTTTATGAAGATTTGACCGCCTGGGAAAATTTAATCTATGTTACTCGCTTAAATCGTATTCCCGAAAAAGAAGCCAGAGAAAGGATTGAGGAAGTCTTATCTGTGGTAGGATTATCAGATGTTAAAAATCAGGAAGTGGGTAAGTTTTCTAAAGGTATGAAACAGAGATTGGGCTTAGCTACAGTCTTTGTAAAGAAACCAAAATTGGCCATACTGGATGAGCCTACTACGGGAATTGACCCTCAGGGTGTGGAAGAAATTTTAGACCTAATAACCAAAGTTAATAGAGAAGAAAAGATAACTATATTCTTGTGCTCACATTTACTCTACCAGGTGCAAAAGATTTGTACTAAAATAGGAATTTTTTCCAAAGGTAATATGGTTGCTCTGGGTTCTATGAAAGAGATAAGCCAAAAGATATTAACCGAGCAAAGTAATCGCTTAGAAATAAGTTTTGCTAATAATCAGAATGCTGCACAACTTATTGAAAATATTAAAAAGTTGGATGGTGTATTAAAGGTAGAAAAAAGAACAGAAGATGTCTCACTGGAAAAGATTTATACTAAATATTTTCAGGAGGGGGATTAATCATGTCAGGGTTAGGTATAGTCTATTGGAAGGAATTGGCAGATTATTTAGGCAGCCGAAAATTTATTATACTTTTTCTAATCGTTGCCCTTACTGCTGGCACAATTATCTATGTTATGTATCAGTCGGTAAGCAGTGATGTAAATCTTTTTACTGGTGAGTACCTCTTTCTAAAACTATTTACTTTTTCTGCTGGAACACTTCCTTCTTTTATATTTTTTGTTAGTTTTTTTGGTCCTCTAATTGGTATTATCTTTGGTTTTGATGCTATCAATAGTGAGCGATCTGGGGGTACTATGAGCTTGGTATTATCTCAGCCCATTTATCGAGATGCCCTGATTAATGGCAAATTCTTGGCAGGAATAACTACTCTCTCCGTGATGTTAGTCAGTATTATATTAATAATTTTTGGCCTGGAAATGATAGTATTTGGGATTATTCCTACTATAGAAGAATTAGCACGGATAAGTTTATTCTTTCTACTCTGTGTTGTATATATTGGATTCTGGATGGGTTTGGGAATTCTTTTTTCTATCGTCTTCCGACAGACAGCCACCTCTGCTCTGGTATCGATAATGGTGTGGATATTCTTTTCTTTTTTTATTCTCATGGTAGCAAATGTTATTGCTAACCAGATGGTTCCTTTAGGTAGTGATGCCACTTTAGACCTGGTGGCTAAAAATGAAAATATTAGAAACATGATTTTACGAATATCACCTCTCATACTATTCCAGGAAAGCACTACAGCCATACTGAATCCTTCTATCAGGTTTTTCGGTATTACTACTGCCTTAAGGAGCCTGGAAGTAATTCCCAGTCCCCTTAGTATCGGACAGAGTATTTTAGTAGTCTGGCCACAGTTTGTGATTTTAATTGCTTTAATATTAGTCTGTTTTACTGTCTCTTATGTGGTCTTTATGCGTCAGGAGATCCGTTCTACCTGATACTTTTTAGAATTCTTAATGCATCGGTCATTGGGTACCATAATTACTGTTTCTGTATATTGACAGAAAAAAATGGGAAGTAGAAATATAATATAGTTTTCTACCTCCCCCTTTTTTCTGGATAAACTTTAAATTATCTATATTGTATTTTTAATATGCAGCTGATGGCGCCTCAGTTACACAATTTTAGCTCTTATAAAAAAATGTTTATAACAAAATATGTTTGGCTTAAGCATTATTGGAAAGATTATAAAAGATGGTTAACAAAGTGGCCTAAAAAAAAGATGAAGGCCATTTCAGATGTTTAATCTATCTTATTTTTCTCGAGAAAAGATACAACCACAATAATTTTGACGATAGAGTTTATATTGATGTGATAGTAAAATTGACTGTTTAAAACCACCTTTCTTTTTGAAATCACTAAATAAATATGCTATTTGGTAAAATGAGGCAATATTAGCACCAAGCTGGTTAATTAATTTAGCATTTTTATGAGGGCTAATGGTCAAGGTGGTGGTAAAATAAGGGAATCCTAATAAAGAGGCTTGCCAAGCAGTCTTCTCCATTCGCATCTGGTAACATTTTAAACAACGTCTTTGTCCTTCTTTTTCTTGTTCTAAACCTTTTACTTTTTGTAAGAAGAGCTCTGGTTCGTAAGGACCCGTAATTAATTTCACTTCATTTTTTGCCGGAAAGGTATTTATAAATTTAATTTGCTCCTTTAATCTTTTTTTATATTCAGCTTCAGGATGAATATTGGGATTATAAAAAAATACAGTAATAGAAAAATATGGAGATAGATATTCCAATACATAACTACTACAAGGTGCACAGCAACTATGTAGTAACAGTTTGGGAGTAGCTTTTTTCTTTTTTATCTCCTCGATCTTTTCCTCCAGCCATTTATGATAAGATTCTATTTGAGTATATTTATAAATATAATTATTCTTCATCATCTTCCTAACCAGATCATATAAAGAGCGTAGATGGCACTGATTACTGCACCGGGAATGGAGACTATCTGATCAAAAAGAGTAATTGCTAAGGCGGCAGCAAACCCTGAATTTTTAATAGTGCCCAGTAGAGCCATGGTAATTATTTCCTCTTCTTTAACTTTTAATTTTCTCAAAATATAGCGCAGCAGATGAAATAAAGGGAAGGTAGTAAGAAAAGCAATGAGGGAAATTCTAAGTAGATGGTTATAGTTTTGAAAAAAGCTTGCTTGATTTAAACCAATTACTGTAAAAATAACTACAAAAAATCCCCAGTTAACTATAGTTCCTTTCCACGATTTCAGAAATAATAAAATCCTTTTTTGCTGTAATGTGCGAGATAAGATAATGGGCAAAATGATCAGATAAAATAGATTTAGAATTAATTGGGAAACAGGGAAATCTTGTGTTTTGGTCAATAGAATGAGCAAGGTAGGGGTAATAATGATCGCGGAAAGATAAGCACCAAAGGTGGCAAATAAAGATAATAGCACATTGCCAGATAGGATAACTGAAAAAGGGATGATAGCTACACCAGGGGGAGCAGCAGCCACTAGAATCATCCCTGCTCTTAGTTTTATATCAGGAATAAGAAGAAAAGTAAGTAGAATAATAACAGAGCTTAATAACAGGTAGTTCAGTAAGATGCCCAGAAAGAGTGGTCGGGATAATTGCTTCCCCTGCACCATACTTTGAGTGGAGATATCAGATAAGGAGACGGTCATAACTAGAGCCAGCGCTGGAATGGTTAAAGATTTAGTATATTGCGCCAGGGCAGGAAATAATAAACCCATGACAAAAGCAAGAGGTAGAATAAAGTTACGATTTTTTAGAAAAAATAGCATAGCCAACTTTCTTTACTTTCTTTTTAAATTTATATTAATATCATGATAAAATAAACCCTTATCTCTAGAAAACTTTTGTCAAGAATAATATTCATCATTATAATATAAAAAGGCAATAGTATAAAGTTATCCATTTATTAATTCTATTTTCCTTTGTTAGGATATTAGGAAGGTCAGAAAGTGGAAAAATTGGAAAAAACTGTTTTAAGTCGAAGAAAGATGATTAATGGATTACTTCTTTCTTTGATTATTGGTATAACAGCATTCTTATTAGTTTTCTTTATTACTATTGATAGGAACACTATAAAGAGCTTACAGCATATAGATACAGAGTTCTTGCTCTTGGCAACAATAGCAATTTTTCTCTCTGTTCTCATGGAAGCTTTAAGAATTCAAGTTATTGCGCAAGCTATTGGTGAAAATATCGGTTTCTGGATATCAGTAAAGATCTTTTATATCACTTTTTTTCTAGGAGGAATTACTCCCTATTTTTCTGGTGCTATTCCCGGACAAATATTCTTATTCAACAAACAGGGCATCTCGGTTGGTAAGGGCACTTTGATTGCTACCATAAGATCTATAATAAAATCTATTATCTTTCTGGTCATTGCTCCCCTATTTTTTTTCTATTTTAGACCATTCTTTGAGGAATATGAGCTATTATCATGGTTCTTAATAATTATAGCTATTGTTTTTTCTGTGATAGTTATATCGGTCTTTATCCTAGTAGCGAGGAATCCTCAAAACATAGAGTTACTACTTAGAAGAATAGAGAAGATATCTTTTCTTAATAATTTCTTAACTAACCCGGATGTTCAACATAGATGGGAGGCCATAATAGCTCAGATTAGACTTTTTCAGCAAAGCTATCATCTCCTATTAAGACATCCTAAAAAAATATTTATAGCTTTTCTTTGTACCTTTTTATACTGGTTATTCTATTTCTCGGTGGCTCCTCTCCTATTATTGGCTCTGGAAATTCAATTAGATTTTTTTCTGGTAATGGCCATACAAGTTTTAATTTTTTTTCTTTTACCTTATTTGCCTACTCCGGGAGGAAGTGGTGCTGCTGAATTAGGATTTGTTTCTCTTTTTTCTTTTTTTGTTCCTGCTCATTTACTGGGAATATATGTAGGAGGATGGCGGTTGGTAACTTTTTATCTTAATATAATAATCGGTGCCCTATTGAGTTTGGGTATATTGAAGGATTGGGTGTTAAAAAAATAGTGATTTTAACTGAAAGCTGTTAATATTAAAAAGAACCGGAATAAAAACTTTTAAAATTTTTTATTCCGGTTAATCTGAATCTAATTAAATTTTATTAATAATTTTTCCTTAGTATAAGAATTTGGTAAAATTCTAATATTAGGAAAGGATCTTGGCCAATAAAAATCATAAATACTAAATTAACTTGACCATTTTTCTAACAATTCTTTCGCTCTTTTGCTGAAATAGGGATGGTCACTTTGAGCAGCTTTAGATAAAAGGTCTATAGCCTCTTTCTTTTTTCCCCGATCTTTTAATAACTCAGCATAGTAAACCAGACCTTGTGGATTATTTGGGAAATATTGATAATACTCCTGGAAATACCTTTCAGAGGTCTTTTCTTTTTGATAAGGCCAGGGTAATTGGTGCCACATTCTGGCTAAGGCCAGAATAGGTCCGGCATCATCGTACATTTTATCAATTTCATAAGCCTTTTCGAAGGCTCTTTCTGTTTTACTTCTCAATCCTTCCCGGATAGCCTTCAGAATACTGATACCATCAGAATAAGTACCAGCACACAAACCATAATAATAATTACCTTCTACTTTATCCGGTTCCATTTTTTGAGCAATTTCAGCGTACTTTAAACCTTCTTTACCATAATTCTTACAAATATCTTTCCAGTCTGGTACTTCTGCCTGCATAGAAAGATCGGCATATTCTCTTAGCGCTCTAGCCATCTTCCAGTTTGCTTCATAGCTATCTGGATTTTCTTCTACTGCTTTGCGGTAAAGGGGAAGTGATTGACTAACACTTTCCAGATTGTCTTTCTGATAAAGGGCATCAGCTTGAGCCAGATAATCAGATGCTAGAATAGTGCCTGGAATTGTGAACAAAAATACCAAGAAAGCTAATAAATAAATTATTATTTTTCTCATAAAACCTCCTTTGAAAGGAATTATATTTAGTAATAGTAGTAGCTATTAATACATTGTATTATAGCAAAATATTTTATAACGTCAAATTTTTTAAAAAAATTTCCTATTTTAGTCAAACTCTCTTTTTTATGAAAAATGATATAATTTCTCAGGATCTTCTATCTTCTTTTACTAGATTATTAGAGAAAATTATTTATATAACCATAATCTTTGAATAGAAGAGAAAATATGATAGACTAAAATAGATTTCTTCCGATAGAAAAAAGAAATTAGGAAATCATTTTAATTATTTATTATTAATAGTTTATTTAAAAAATATTTTATATAATAGATACTGTTAAAAAGGATCGAAGGAGATACCTATGATAAAAACAATCTCGATTAATTCCCATAAAAGAACAGAGATGCTGGATATTACAGAGGAAGTTCAGCAGGTAGTCCGGGAAAGCAATCAAAAGGAAGGACTTTGTTATATTTTTGTGCCACATACTACTGCTGCCATTACTATAAATGAAAATGCTGACCCCAGCGTAGCAGAGGATATCTTAAAGGAACTGGAAAAGATAATTCCCTTTCATGACCATTATCATCATCTGGAGGGTAATTCCGCAGCCCATATAAAATCAAGTATGGTGGGTTGTTCAGTTGCAGTTATTATCGAAAATGGACAGTTGAAATTAGGAACCTGGCAGGGAATATGTTTCTGTGAATTTGATGGACCACGAACTCGTAAGGTCTGGGTAAAAATAATCTCATGACAAAATAAATCAATAATAACAAGTTTTTTATGCTTTGAGAAAAGTATTATACATGAACTATGCAGGGCATAGCAATGAGATAATAAGGATAGTTAAAGAAGGTAATAATTTTGATGGAAGAGGTTGTCCTGGTTAAGGGAACAATAAAAAAAATAGTTTATCATAATGAAAAAGATGGTTTTGTCATTGCCGGCATTGATATGCAGGAACCGGAAAAGGGAGAAATGATTGTAGTGGGAAAGATGGCGGCCTTTAATGTTGGCGAGATGTATCAGTTTAAAGGGAATTGGAATGTAGATTCACGCTATGGTCGGCAGTTTAATTTTACCGATTATCAGATCATTTTACCGACGACCTTAGAGGGGGTAAGACGTTATCTTGGTTCAGGATTAATCAAAGGGGTAGGTCCGGCAACAGCTGGGAGAATAGTAGATTACTTTGGAGAAAAAACGCTGGAAATAATTGAGGAAAATCCAGAGAGACTAAGTGAGGTAGAAGGAATTGCCGAAAAGAGAATTGAAATTATTAAAAAGTCCTGGCAGGAGCAGAAAGAAATCAAGAGGGTGATGCTTTTTTTACAATCCTATCAGGTCACTACCGGATATGCAGTGAAGATCTTCAAGCAATATGGAACTAAGGCCATAGAAAAATTAAAAGAAAATCCTTATTGTCTGATTGATGATATCTTTGGTATTGGATTTAAGATTGCTGATAGAATAGCTCAAAATCTGGGCATTAGTAGCAGCTCTCCAGCTAGGATAAGAGCCGGAATTATCTATTGTTTAAATGAGAATGCCGGACAAGGTCATTGTTTCACCTTTAAAGATGATTTAGTTTCCACAACTGCTGAATTATTGGGAATTAGTGAGGAATTAGTAGCTAGAGAATGTGACCAGTTAAGTGACCGGAAAGAGATAATAATTGACAATAATCAAGTCTGGCTACCGAATTATTTTCAGGCTGAAAAAGAAATAAGTAAGAAAATTATTGGCTTGCTTCGTTATCCCCGACAATTAATTCAGATTGATGTTGAGCAGAAAATAAGTCAGTTAGAGAAGAAATATAAGCTTAATTTTGCTCCAGAACAAAAACAAGCTATAAAAGAGGTTTTACTACACCGCATTTTAATTCTTACTGGCGGTCCTGGCACCGGGAAGACTACTACTACCATAGGATTAATTGAATTATTGGAAGAATTTAATCTTAAGATTGTTCTGGCTGCTCCCACTGGTAGAGCAGCCAAGAAGTTAAGCGAAGCCACCCATAAGCCAGCTCGGACTATTCATCGTCTGCTGGCTTATAATCCAAGAGAGAAATGTTTTACCAAAAATGAACAAAATCCTATCCGGGCTGATGTAGTTATTCTGGATGAGGTTTCTATGATAGATATTCTCTTAATGGACTACCTGCTAAGAGCAATAACTGAAGGTACTTTTTTAATTCTAATCGGAGATGTCGATCAGCTACCTTCGGTAGGCCCTGGCAATCTATTAAAGGATTTAATTGATTCTCAAGTGATACCGGTGGTGCGACTAACTCATATTTTCCGGCAGAAGGAAGAAAGCCTTATTGTATTGAATGCCCACCGGGTTAATAATGGTCAATATCCCATCTTAAATAGTAAGCAGGAGAGAGATTTTTTCTTTTTAAAAGAAGAAGATCCGGAAAAAGCGGCTCAGAAAATAATTCAACTGTGCACTTATCGTCTACCCCATAGTTATGGCTTCCATCCCATGCGCGATATCCAGGTCTTAACCCCTATGTATAAAGGAGCCGTGGGAGCAGATCAATTAAATAATTTATTGAGAGATGCCTTAAATCCCGTTGGAAAAAGTATAAAATATGGTCATCAAGACTATAAAATAAATGATAAAGTTATGCAGATTCGCAATAATTATGATAAAGAAGTTTACAATGGAGATATTGGTAATATAAAAGAGATTGACTATGAAGAGCAAACAGTAAAAATACTATTTTATCATCGGATAGTTGATTATGATTTTTCCGAATTAAATGAATTAACACTGGCTTATGCTATTACTGTTCATAAGAGTCAGGGTAGTGAATATCCGGTGGTTATTATTCCTCTTTTGACCCAACATTTTCTTTTGTTACAGCGTAACTTGTTATATACCGCTATTACCCGGGCCAAGAGATTAGTAATTATTGTGGGAACCAGTAAAGCCATGTGGATTGCTATTAAAAATGATAAAACAATTCAAAGGAATACCTACCTTAAAGAGAGATTACAAGAGATAGCTCAACAGAAAAGATAAGGAATCCCTTCAAAAAGGAAAGGAGAAAAAATATTATGATTAGTGAGGATATCTTAAAAGAATTATCTGTGAAAAATGATGCCAAAATCATTCTATTAGTATTGGATGGTATAGGAGATCTTCCTAATAAAGAAGGCAAAACGGTATTAGAGCAAGCGGAGATACCAAACTTAGATAAACTGGCTGCTAGATCAATTTGTGGTTTAACTGATCCTATTTCCCGTGGGATTACCCCGGGGAGTGGTCCAGCGCATCTATCTTTATTCGGCTATGATCCCATTAAATACCAGATTGGTCGAGGAGTTTTAGAGGCATTGGGTATTGATTTAGAACTGACCTGTGATGATCTGGCCTGTCGGGGAAATTTTGCTACCATTAATGAGGAGGGTATTATTACTGATCGTAGAGCTGGCCGAATTTCCACGGAAATAAACCAAAAGTTGTGTACCTTATTACAAAGAGAGATAGGCGAAATTGATCAAGTAAAAGTTATTATCAAACCAGGTAAAGAGCATCGTTTTGTAGTGGTATTCAGAGGAAAAGGATTGGAGGATGGGATTTCTGATGCCGATCCCCAGCTTACCGGTAAAAAGATGACCTATGCTCAAGCCTTACGACCTGATAGTATATATAGCATGAGAATAATAAATAGTTTTATAGATAGATGTCTGGAGGTCTTGAAAGAACATCACCCAGCTAATGCTATTCTCTTAAGAGGAATTGCCAAACATCCCGGACTCCCCTCCATGAGTGAGTTGTATAAACTGAATCCAGCAGCTATTGCAACTTATCCTATGTATCGGGGATTAGCTAAGTTAGTGGGTATGAGTGTTCTAACAACTGGTGAAAGTATTGCTGATGAGTTGGTTACTTTGCAGGAGAAATATCAGGACTATGATTTCTTTTACCTTCATATCAAGAAAACAGATAGTTATGGAGAAGACGGTAATTTTGAGGCAAAGGTTAAAGTGGTGGAGGAGGTAGATCATTATCTTCCTGCTTTATTAGAGCTCCAGCCGGCAGTATTGGTAGTGACTGGTGACCATTCTACTCCAGCGGCTTTAGCTGCTCATAGCTGGCATCCTAATCCTTTCTTACTCTATTCTCGTTACATTCGTGTGGATGAGGTAAAACATTTCAGCGAAAAAGAATTTATTAAAGGAGGCTTGGGAAGATTTCCAGCGATGGATGCTATGCCTTTAATGTTGGCACATGCCCTAAAACTTAATAAATATGGAGCTTAGCAAGGATAAGATTAAAGGTATAAATAATAAAGAAAATTATTGTTCTGGAGAACTTTTTACTGATGGACATAGAAATTGTATTGTTACCGGAAGAAATACAGGGTAAAGATATTAGTAATTACCTGGTAGTAGTAATTGATGTGTTAAGAGCCAGCAGCACCATCACTACTGCCTTAGCAGAAGGGGCAGAGAAGGTTATACCAGTGTTGCTACCAGAGGAGGCTAGAAAAAAGGCTGGCAATTTATGTTCTCACCAGGTATTATTAGCCGGGGAAAGAGGCGGGGTAAAAATAGCAGGCTTTGATCTGGGGAACTCTCCTCTGGAATATATCAGCCCTCAGGTTAAGGGGAAAAATATTTTTTTAACAACTACCAATGGGACTAAAGCTCTAAATCTGGTAAGTAAAGCAGCTCAAATTATTATAGGCTGCTTTTTAAATATTCAAGCGGTTACTTACTATAGTCAGCATTATGGTAAAAATATTTTGTTGCTCTGTGCTGGAGATCGTGGCCATATTTCCTTAGAAGATACAGTATGTGCTGGTATGATAAAATATTTAATGGAAGTTAGTGGCTTTAATCAAAAAATTAATTATTACTTCTCTAATGATGATGCCCAGATTGCCAGCTTTTTATTTCAAAAGTATAAAGATAATTTACTTAATATGCTCCAGACCAGTATCTGGGGTCGAAAACTCAGGACTATGGGATTTGAAGAGGACCTTATTTTTTGTGCTCAACAAAATAGATATAATATCATACCAGAATGGAAAGGTAATGGCCTGGTTATGACCGAGGTAAGAGAGCACAAAAATGATTAGTTATCAAAGGGGGAAGTAATGAGAAAACATCTTTTTATACCTTCAAAAATTGAGTATGTCAGGGGTAAACGACCTCCAGTTGAATGTATCTTATGTGCCATTATAAATCATGATAGCCAAGTAGTGGATTCAGGTGTTTTTAGCAATAATTTAATGACCATAGCCTTAAATCTTTATCCCTATAATCCTGGTCATCTAATGATTTTCCCTAATCGACATATAGAAGATTTTACTGAATTATCTTCGGAGGAGGTAAGGGAGATGTATCGTCTGACTGTTCTATCGATGAAAGTATTGCAGAGATTGTATCATCCTCAAGGATTCAATATAGGTTATAATTTGGGAGAAAGTGCTGGAGCAAGTATCTCACATTTACATCAGCATATTGTTCCGCGATACAGAAATGAGTTAGGTTTTGTCGATATTATTGCCGGTGCCAAAATCTTTGTGGAAGATCCCCAACAGGTCCTGTTAAAATTAAAGGAAGCTTTTCGGAAAGAAAATAATGATGAAAAGTAGTAAAATTAAAAAGTAGAAGGGTTTAAAAAATCAATAGTCAATAGTCAATAGTAAATAGGAAGGAGAAATAACATGCAATTATTGAAAAAACTCTGTGAGGCACCTGGTATTTCCGGTTATGAAAACCAGGTTACTGATATTATTCAAAAAGAACTAAAAAATATCTGCGATAAAGTGGAAATTGATCGTTTGGGCAATGTTATTGCCCTAAAAAAAGCTACTGAGCAAGAAGAGAACTCCCAACCCAAAAAAGTTATGCTGGCTGCTCATATGGATCAAATAGGATTTCTGGTAAGGTCTATTGACCAGAATGGATTTATCAGATTTGCTGTGGTAGGTGGATTTGACCCCAAAACTCTTATTGCTCAGAGAGTCATTATCCATGGAAAGAAAAAGGTAATAGGGGTGATAGGAGCCAAGCCTATTCATGTTCTGGAAGAAGAAGAAAAGAAAAAGGCGCCAGCAATGAAGGATTTTTTCATTGATGTTGGTCTTAATAAAAAAGAAGTAGAATCTTTAATTCAACCAGGGGATGCAATTACTTTTGACCGTGATTTTGTGCAATTAAACGATAAGGTAATAACTTCTTTAGCCTTGGACAATAGAGCAGGGGTCTATGTTATTATCGAGGCTATGCGTAGAGTAAAAAGTCATAAAGTAGACATTTATGCCGTGGCAACTTCTCAAGAAGAGGTAGGTTTGCGAGGTGCAACCACCTCTTCTTATGCTATTGAACCGGATTTTGGTATAGCAGTAGATGTAACTATTGCTATGGACACACCGGGCATTAAAGAGGAAGAGAAGGGATGTGCTCTAGGAAAAGGTACGGCTATTGCCGTGATGAACTCTTCTATGATTGCTCATCGTGGATTGTACCAATTCTTAAAAGAGTTAGCCGAAAAACATAATATCGATTATCAGATGGATATAATGGAAAGAGGAGGAACTGATGCTGGTCCTATTCAAAAGAGCCGAGGTGGAGTGATTACCGGTGGTGTTTCTGTGCCTACTCGTTATATCCATTCGGTAGTAGAGATGTGCCATATTGATGATATAGAAGCAACTATTAAGTTGCTGGTCACTTTCTTAGAGAATATTCATTTAGCTGATTTCTATAATCTCTAGTTTTATGTAACTATGAAAGGACAACTTCTTAGAGACTGGTAGGTACTGGTAGGTAAGGGACAGATAAATTGGATTTACCTGGAACGAGATTAAGAAAAGCTATAGGGAAATTTTCACCTGAGTTCTAAAGTAAGGAAACTGCACACTTTTAAGATATATAATATATAATAGCTAAATAAAATATAAGAAAAAAGCTAACAAAAGGTAAAAAAGAAGGAGTTACACCTCTTTGAGAGGTTTTTAAAAAGCCACCCGCTTGTCGGATTTGGTTTTTGTTACATTTTATTGTATTGTTGTATTTAATATAGTTAGTATAATGAACATATTAAATTAATATAATTTGGAAACTATGGGCAATCAGAATATCAGTAGTCAACTATGGTCTATGCACCAGACTTTATTGAAATTTTATGGTCCCCTACATTGGTGGCCTGGTGAAACGGAACTGGAAATAATAGTTGGAGCTATATTAACTCAAAATACAAACTGGCAGAATGTGAGCAAGGCTATAGAAAGAATGAAAGAAGAAGGTATATTGAATGTATCTCGTCTTTTTCAGATAGATAAAGAGTATCTGGGGCGAATTATTAAACCCTGCGGTTATTATAATCTAAAAGCTCAGCGGCTAAAGAATTTTATAAATTTTTTTTATTGTAAATACAATGGTTCAGTAGATAAATTATTTAGTGGTGATTGGCAGATTTTAAGGGCAGAATTATTAAAGATAGATGGTATAGGACCTGAAACAGCAGACAGCATCTTGCTATATGCTGGGAAGAAACCTATCTTTGTAGTGGATAGTTATACCCGCCGGATATTCATACGACATGGTTATTTATCTCCTAAAGCAAGATATGAAGAAATTCAACAATTTTTTATGAGCCATCTCTCCCCGGAGCAATCCGTCTATAATGAATTTCATGCTCAATTAGTCATGGTAGGAAAACAGTATTGCAAAAAAAATAATGTTGACTGCCAGAATTGCCCCTTATCCCCTTTTTTACCATGATAATTTTTTGACATTGAGGTTTTTCCTCAATTATTATAAAATGTTTATATATATTTATTTAATATATGTCATTGAAAAAATACTTTATACTCTACAGCTTTTCTCTACAGTATATATAATAAATAGTTTTATAAATATTTTTATAAAAATATTATATTAGTTTAAAATTATGGACGAAAAAATTTTCCAAAGAGAAATTTTAAGTAAAGAGGATAGTAATTTATCTCCTTTTGCGACCAAGAATGCCAATGCCTACCGAAAAGCACCAGTTGCTCATCCTTTAAGAGGACCCTTTGCTCGGGATCGTGATCATATATTGTATTCCGGTGCCTTTCGGCGGTATATCGGCAAGACTCAAGTTATTTATAATGCGGCCAGTTTTGATGAACAACTGGCCAATCGTAGTATTCATACCTTACAGGTCTCCCAGATTGCTCGGTCCATCGGTAAGGTATTGGGATTAAATTTAGATTTAATAGAAGCCATTGCCTTAGGACATGACCTGGGACATTCACCCTTTGGGCATGATGGTGAAAAGTTTTTGCAGGAAATAGCCCAAAGACAAGGATTGGCTCTTTTTTTTCATAATATACATAGCTTGCGCGTGGTAGATCAATTATCTGATGCCAACAAAGGAATGAATCTAACCTTTCAGGTCAGAGATGGAATAATCTCACACGATGGGGAAGTAAATGAAGTTGGAGTGCAGCCTGCTCCAGGAAAAACAGAGGATGATATTCAGGAATATATTATCCGTAAAAAAAGAGGGGAACAGGTGGTAACTTTTCCTGCTACTTTAGAAGGATGTCTAGTTCGTATCACTGATTCTATTTCCTACATCGGTCAGGATTTTGAAGATGCCGTACGTATTGGTTTGATCAAAAAGAGCGATTTACCAGCCCAGGTTAAGGAAAAACTGGGAGATAGTAATAGCAAAATAATTGATTCTCTAGTTCATAATATAATTAAACATTCTTATGGAAAAAATGAGATAAGATATTCACAAGATATTGCCGAGTGTGTTTTTCAATTAAAAAGGTTTAACCTACAACATATTTATGAAAATAAATTACTGAAAAAAGAGAGAGAAAAAATTAAAAAGGCATTTTTTTATTTATTTGACCATTTTGTTCAGCAGGTAAAAGCAAAAAATACTGATTCAATTGTATATCAAGAATGGATCTTTAACAGGGGTGAGGACAGAGGAGCAAAGTATATGCATGATTATACTCCAGAAGAAATAGTAATAGATTACCTGGCTTCTATGACTGATCGTTATTTTCTTAATGCGTATTATAGTATTATTGGTGTTTCTAAAAAATTACAGTATAAATATATATAAATTTGTTGATATATCATTATCCATGTATGATATTGTTTATTTTTTCTTGGCTAAATATTAATATAATGTTATGATATAAAATAATTAAAAAATAAAGCAGTGGTGATTTTCTCTACCAATATTACCTATATATTAGATATATGGGAGTTGATAAAATAATTTTAAAAAAATATATCTTGTTTTTAGAGAAGATTCAGGCAGGAAGTACTAATAACAAAGATATGTTTTGTTTAAATTTTTATTCTAGAGATTAAGGAGCTCACCTTTGTCTATAAAGAAATATAATACTTTTTGTATTAACTATACCCATAAACCCGATAGAAAGAAAAAAAGAGGATCAAAGGCAAATTATAAATTAAATTTCTCAAAAAAAGGTCTATTTTTTATTTTAGCAATTGGAGTAGTGTTATTAGTGGTAGTAATAGTGGGTATAAAACCATTCTTTGCTAACTCACCTCTACCAGTAAATTTTTCCTTATTAGGGGGAAAACAGCACAAGTGGGATGGTCAGATTACTAAAAATAGTCTCATTCCGCCAGAAGAGCAAATTGGGGCAAAGAGAGAAAAGGAAAGCTTACCCGGAAAATCCGAAAAGTTGGAAGAAAGTAGTTATGAAAATTATGGAATAGCACTTAGTCAGGAGCGCTTGGATTTAGAAAGATTAAGTCTGAGATATCAAGAGGCCAATAAAGATAGGGAAATAGCAAAATTTTCCGGAATACTGAATGCTGGGGAAACCTTATATGAACATTTGATTAAAGCTGGTATTTTACCTGCTGAAATTATTCGTTTGGGTGAGAAAGTACAATCCGTAGTAGATATAAGTAAACTAAATATTGGAACAAGATTTACCGTTCATTATGATAAGGAAGGCAAAATAGTTCAGTTTGATTATCAACCCAACCAATTAGATGCCTATTATATCAAAATACCTGATAATGAATTAAGTCATATCGAACTTAATAAAGAGGAGATATTCCGAGAAATTGTTTGTATTGAAGGAGTGATAGAGAGTTCCCTATATCAGGCCATGATCAAACATGGTAATTCTGCCCAGCTGGCAGTCCAGCTGGCTGATATTTTTGCCTGGGATATTGACTTCTTGACTGAATGTCAACCTGGAGATACCTTTAAAATATTAGTGGAAAGATTGTACCGGGGGGATTTTTATCGTTGGGGAGATATACTGGCAGCTGTTTATGAGGGAGAAATGCTTAGTACCCATACTGCAGTGCTTTTTCAGGATCCTGAGGGAACAATAGACTATTATGATAAGGATGGGCGGTGCCTGAGAAAGGCTTTTTTGCGAGCTCCTCTTAATTATAAATATATTAGTTCATATTATACCGAAAGTAGATACCATCCCATTCTGAGAATATGGCGACCCCATCTGGCTATAGATTATGCTGCACCTGCCGGAACACCTGTAGTAGCTATAGGAGCTGGTACTGTAATTTCCAGATATTACGATAAGGGTGGTTATGGTAATTATGTGGAAATAAGGCATCCTAATGGGTATGTTACCGGTTATGGTCATTTATCGAGGTTTGCCGATGGTCTGTATGTGGGAAAGAAGGTTAATCAGGGAGAAGTTATTGGCTATGTAGGTGCAACAGGTCTGGCTACCGGTCCCCATCTGGATTTCTCTATTAGTAAAGATGGTAAGAGGATTAATTTTCTACAGTTAGAATTGCCACCGGCTCGTTCGGTAAGCAAAGAGCACTGGGAAGATTTTGAACTGGTAAAGAATAATTACCTTTCTATTTTAAAAGAAAATCTATAAATCTTTTTAAATAAGAATTGACAAATTTTTATACTTCTTGGTTTGAAAAATACGAATATAAATTAATATCAAATTAGAAAGGAGAAAAGAAATGAGAATGAATTGGTATAAGACAGTGAGAAGATACTATTTTTTAATATTATTAATGATATTTTTGTCCTCAGTGTGGGGTGATACTTTCGCCCAAGGGGTAACTATCTATAGTGATACAGTTCCAGAAGCAGTAGAATATCTACAAAAAGCAGTAGAAAAGATGGAGGAAGCACTAGCCACTTACCAGGGAGCTAATTTCCCTGGAAGAAAGTTGTGGTCAGAGGCAATAGAGTTAGCACAACAAGCCATAGCCATTGATCCAGATTTTGTGGAAGCACACTATTATCTGGCTTTAATGTATCAACATACTAACTGGTATTTTCGTGAAGCAGAACAATGGAATAAATACCTGAGCTTTATTGAGAAGACCAGTTTGACTTCTCCTCAGGCAAAACAGAATTTAGCCTATGCCTATTATCGTTTAGGATATAATTCTTACCAGAAGGGAGACCTGGAACAGAGCTTGATCTATTTTTTAAATTCTATAAAAGAATACCCAGATTTAATTGATTCTAATTATTGGGCAGCTCGGGTGTTTTATGAAGCCGACGATTTAGAAAATTCTTTGTTCTACTGGCGAAGAGTTTTGGAGCTAGATCCTAACTATCCCAGAGCACAATATTTTTATGACAAAGTAGAGGCTTCTATCAAATATGGGAAAGAAGCCTATAATTGGTA
Source organism: uncultured Atribacterota bacterium (assembly GCA_964525625.1). Classification (GTDB taxonomy): domain Bacteria; phylum Atribacterota; class Phoenicimicrobiia; order Phoenicimicrobiales; family Stramentimicrobiaceae; genus Stramentimicrobium. The sequence continues at coordinate 21,378 of CAZGKY010000016.1, forward strand.
TGAACAGGGCTATAATGAATATGAGAGAAAGAATTATGGTAATGCTATTAATTCTTATCGGGAGGCCATTAGATTAAATCCACGATTTGTGGATGCCTATTACTGGTTGGCCAGGGTCTATTTTGATATCGGTGATTATCAGCAGGCTATACATTATTATAGACAAGTACTTACCTTGCAACCGGACAATGCCAGGGCTGATTATTGGATAAAAGAAGCACAGCGTCGCTTGGAAGGCAAATAATCTTGTCATCATAGTATGTCACAGGTACGGTTCTGGTGACATTGACACAATAATAATGCAGTGACATCTATCTTTTTTTAAGTGATTTAAATATCCCATCGGTATGAATTACCGGTGGGGTTATTTTTATTTGTATATTATAGGGACAGTTGCCCTATAATGAAAGTGGTTTCCTATAGATTTTTATCTAAGAAATCTATCTAAGGAATCGATATTGTTTAATTTTTCCGATGAGGAGATCCTTCATAAGCTTGTTTTTTGCTCAAAATAGTGATAAAATATCATAAACCCAGATTGTGGAGCTTAAAAATATTTTTTAAAATTTTTTCAAAATGCTGTTTGAATATTGTCTAAAATATATTATTTAGGGAATAATTATAATGATAGGGAAAAATTAGAAATAGATTAAGTTAAGCTAAAATTTTTACTATTACTATATAATGGGTATATAATTAATTAGAAAGGGGTGATGCCTAGCGAAACAGAAATAAAAAGTTGACAAAGGTAAACTACCCGAAAGGGTAGGACGCAAAGTTTTGGGTCTAAGGTTTGTGGTAAATGATACCATAATCTTCCCTCCAACGTAATTTCTGCTACAGACTATGACTGCCAGACTACCGACTTTTTGTTATTTATATTTACCCCACAGGATTGCCTCTGGGGTTTTTGCTTTCTATGTGTATTACTTGAAAAAAAATAAGAAATAAATATAAATAATGAAAAGGAGATTATATATGAAAGATTTACGTTTATTTCTACCTTTAGTATTACTCATCTTATTAGTCCTTGTCTTTACAGGTTGTAAAGGATTCATTCCCTCTCCTGGTGCTACTGAAGACCTTACCATTAAAGGACAAATAAAGATGCCCTTTACCTGCTGTACTCTTGAAGAACCTATTTTTGTAGATGGTACTGGACATTATACTGATGACTGGTCTGTTATTCCAGATGCTGTTATTGAGTTGAGAGATGCTGGAGAATGTGATAAGTTGTTAGCTTCAACATTTACTGATGAAACAGGTAACTATTTATTTGATAATGTTGAGCCCGGTCTCTATATTATTACTGCCTATTGCCCAGTAAAGAAAAACTACATATTAAAAGATGTAGTTGAAAAGAAAGCAATGATGGGCGCAGATGCTGGTATTGCAGATTTTGAATCTACCTCATTAGCTTTAGTGATTGAAATCCTCAACGATTGCTTTAAAAATACTCAGTGCTTTAGAATAAATTCACCAATATATCGTCTGGCCAGGGATATTGGGAAAGACGTTGGGGAAGTTAATATTCCCAAAATTGAAGGGCATGAAGATTTCGGAAATTTTGTTGATGAAGATTATAATGACCTGGTAGACCTGGTAGCTTCACAGCTTCTCGGCTGTTGCATTAACCCAGGAGCTACACCTGGACCAACACCTACAGTATATACTTTAACTTTATTGGTCAATCCAGAAGGTTCTGGAACAACATCTGGTGCTGGGAACTATAATGCTAATAGCACAGCCAATATTTCAGCATCTGCCAATGAGGGTTGGAAATTCGTTAACTGGACTGGTGATGCTTCTGGAACAAATGCCAGCACTTCGATCTTAATGAATGGAAATAAATCAGCTACAGC
>CAZGKY010000017.1:0-23176 GCA_964525625.1 uncultured Atribacterota bacterium
ACTATATCTATATATCCAGTAGAAATGTTGTCCGGTAAAATCAATATTGTAAATAATGGAATAAGAAACATCTTCGCCAATATTATTCTTCCTCAATCAGGTGAAGGCATTTTTCTTTTATCTTATCTCTTACTTTTCTAAAAAAATTTAGTCTTTCTGTTTCGCTACCTTTGAATTCTGATGGATCTGGTATATTCCAGTGAAGTTTCCGATATTGACCAGGAAAGAGAGGGCAGGTCTGTTGGGCATTATCACAAACAGTAATAACCAGGTCAAATTTTTGCTTTATAAAATCTTGTACTGATTTAGAATAGTGAGAAGATATGTCTATACCGACTTCTGCCATTACTTTAGTTGCCAAAGGATTTAACTGTGTGGGCTTAACCCCGGCGCTATATACCTCAAATTTTTCACTAGCCATATAGCGTAAGAATCCCTCAGCCATCTGGCTACGGCAAGAATTACCAGTACAAAGGAAGAGAACCTTTTTCATAACTATTCCTCCTATTCCTATCTGATATTTTGGTAATTTTAATTTATCTTCTGGCCAACTGCCAGAATTAATTTTTACCCTCAGCCACCTCCACCAGGAATATAAACATTTACCGTAGCGGTTTTGGTTACTTTATCCTCAGTATAACTTACAGTAATCTTAGCATAAGCTTCTCCGCATGCAGAGGAAACTTTGATTAATCCATTAATAACAGTAACACTGGTAACATTAGATTTATAGGTACAGGCATTAAGGGGAATATCACTGGATGAACCATCCTCATAATGTGCAGTAACGGATGTAATAGATTTTGAGTCTCCTTTATTAATAAATAAGTAAGAGGGATTCACAGTAATAGAAGCTAAATAGATTTTTTCTACAGTAATCTTAAAATGCCTAAATTTTGAAATTGAACCATTACTAACTTCTACCGTTATATTATACTCACCTATTTGTTCTTCTTGTGGCAGCCAGGTTATTAATCCATTATCTCCTACCTGCATCCCCTCTGGTTCCCCAGTTAAAGAATAAAATATATTACCATTCCCAGTATCATAAGCTACTACCTGATAGACAAAATCTTGCCCAACTTTAACCCATTGATCTGAAATTTTTTCAATAACTAAGCTGTTGTCAAAAAGACATCCACTAAGAAAAAGGGCTAAACTTATTGCAAAAACTAAAAATATTCTTATTATTATATTCTTCAATTCATTCCTCCTCTCTTAACTGAATTCATTATAGATACTCCCCAGCATATTTTCAATCTTAAAATTTCTACCCAAAGTGTTAGGGGCACTGGATAACTCCTTGTGCCCACAGGCATCCTCCACAAGTTGGAAAATCACTATCAAAACAGTCTTGTTTATTATCTAAGGCAAACTGACATGACACACAATACAAACATGGCGAAAAATCAAACCGATTTACCCTCTCCCTGAAATTATAATATTCTTCTTGATACCATATTTCTTTTAAGCTTTTTTCTCTTATATTACCTAAGTTATATGATTTCACCTCTCTTTCTATATTGCTTGGTGCTAAATATGTTTTATAGGAATGCAGTAATCCTAAACAAGGACTAACCATTCCATCCCATCGAATTATGGTACTACGATCTTGTATAAAAGGACAACGATTTTTTTGTTGCTCAATTTTACTGTTCAAAATATATATGTTATCAATTCCTTTTAACATATCCAGAAAAGATACTCCATTTATTTCAGTCCAATCGAACAAAGGGAGATTAATGGATAAAGCCTTTTTATGTGCTAAATTATTTAAAACAGATTTACATAACATCTGTTCTATCATTATGCTAGAATAGGGAATAACATTACTAATCAATATATGTTTTGCGCCAATTGTTTCTGCCAGTGCAGTTAAATTTTTTAAATCCTCCCTATTTTTTTTCATCAGGACAAAGACCATTCCTACCTCTACCTTACTATTATTGCTACTATTCATAACTTTAAATCGCTTCATATTCTCTACCACTAATTTAAAATCAGCACCGGTGCGAATTACCTCAAAACTTTCGGCACTTGTGCCATCAAAAGAGACCCATAATCTATCCAAACCATGGGAGATAAAACCCTCTAGAATAGTCTCATTCAATTGAGTACCATTGGTAACTATTTCTAATTTTAACCCTAAAGATTTTACCTGTTGTATGATATATAGAATATCAGGATGTAGAGTTGGTTCTCCAATACCTGAAAATATAATACTTTGTAAACTTTTGAACTCTTTTAATTGCTTTATTAATATATGGAATATATTTAAATCCATATTTCCTATACTTTCTTCCCAATTCTTCCTCATGCAACTGTGACAATTTAGGTTACACTTTGCCGTTAGTTCTATATATATTTTAGCTAAGCTATGTATATTAGGATAAATTTCAAGTTTATTACCATTTATTAAAAAACGTAAAGTAGTAACAGAATTATCAATACCAAGAATTTTTGCTATCTCTTTCGTTATTTTAATGTTATTCCTGTTTACTAACAGGAGATCTTGGAGATACTTATTCTGCCCCTGCTTCTTTGATTGTTTTTTGATGACCATATACACAACCTGTTCCTTAATTTCTTCTTGTTCTCATTTTACTCTCATTTACTTATTTACTGCCTAATTTAAAAATTACTTTACAAAAAACTAGTTTCCCTTATTTGCTTTGTATCTCAACTCTGTTTTTTATAGTTTAATTCTAATATTTGGGAATTATTATATCTCAAATCGGGATGTTCCCTGTCTGGCTATCTTTTTTAAATTGCATTTTTCTCTCTTTTACCGCAAAGAAACCCTGGGTTTTCCGACAGATCGATACCAACATCAACATTACCGGGACCTCAATTAATACTCCTACTACTGTAGCCAGAGCAGCACCAGAGGCTAAACCAAAAATCATAGTTGCAGTAGCTATTGCTACTTCAAAATGATTGCTGGCACCAATCAGGGCAGAAGGAGCAGCATCCTCGTAATTAAGTTTTAGTAATTTTGCCAGACCATAAGTCAGGAAAAAGATCAGATTAGTCTGAATAAAAAGAGGAATGGCAATCCAAAGTATGGTTAAGGGATTACTGACAATCACATCTCCTTTAAAAGAAAAGAGCAAAAGTAAAGTAAATAATAGAGCTACAATGGATACCGGAGTAAGCATATGCAGAAATTTTTCCTTAAACCATTGCTCACCTTTAGTAATAATAATCCACTGGCGGGAGTAGTAACCAGCAACAAGAGGTAAGGCTACATAAATGCTAATAGAAAGTAAAAGGGTCTGCCAGGGAACGGGCATCTTCCCTACACCAAGGAGGAATCCACCTAAAGGGCCATATAAAAATAGCATGGAAAGAGAATTAATGGCTACCATTACCAAGGTGTGTCCATCATTTCCTTTCGCTAAATACCCCCATACCAGCACCATTGCGGTACAGGGAGCAATACCCAGGAGGATACATCCAGCCAGATAGCTTCTCCATAAAGGAATTTCCAGCATTCTAATTCCTTCATTTAGGACTACCGTTCCAGCTCCATGTACTGAACCTAAAGCCCAATCTACACCGGGAGGAAGTTTAACCAAATCCATTGCCTCTATTCCAATTAAATTTTTAAAAATAATACCCAAAAAGAAATAGGCAATTAAGTACATGGTAAAAGGCTTGATAGCCCAGTTGGCAAAAAGAGTAAGGCCTACTGGCTTGGGAGACTTTCCTGCCCTCAACACTTTGGCAAAATCAATTTTGACCATAATAGGATACATCATAAAAAAGAGACAGATAGCAATGGGAATAGAAATAACTGGTGCACCATTGACATAAATAGCCAAACCATCTAAAAACATAGCTGCACTAGGGGCTATTCTACCTAAAATAATACCTGCTATAATACAGAGTAAAACCCAGATAGTTAAATATTGTTCGAAGATATTCAAACCACCTTTTTTCTCTTTAGCCATATTTATTCTCCTTTACAAAACAACAAATTAAATGGAAAAGTATATTATTTAAATATATTTATTAGTTCACCAAAATTACTTATCTTGCGTATAGAAACTTGCATCTTTCGTATTTTCTTAAATTTAGCCCTTTTGGTTCTATCTACATTAATTAATTTATACCATAAACTTTACTATGATGATGATTTTTAATAACTTTTTTGTCTTCACAGCAGTGGTATTCTACTTGTAGGGTGGTATGATTAATCCCAAATTGATTTAACAAGATAGATTCAATCTTCCTCCTTAATAAATCTGCTTTACTTATACTAATATCATCCTTCACATCAATATGGCCTTCAAAGAGAACCTGTTTTTCATTGCTCTGCCAGATATGAACATGGTGTAAATTTTCCACTTCGGGAATATTTTCTACTAATTCTTTTATTTGCATGATGTCGATATCTGCCGGTGTTTTTTCCATTAAAACGGCAATACTCTGTTTAAAAATATCAAATCCCTCTTTGAGCACATAAGCACCAATCAGAAAAGTAAAAATTGAATCAATTATAGTAATATGAAAGTAATGAATCAATATGCCTCCAGCAATCACTCCTAATGAGGAAAGAGAATCAGAAAAAAGATGAAGATATGCTGACCGAATGTTTATACTCTCTTTAGCTCCGGCTTTTAATAAAAATACGGAAAGAACATTAGCCGCCAAACCTACCAGGGCAACAATAATCATTAATCCGCTTTCTATCTCCTGAGGATTATGGATGCGCAGATATGCTTCTTTGAATAGAAAGAAGGAAATTGCAATAAGAAAAGAAGAATTAAATAAAGCAGCAAGAATTTCAGCCCTTTTATAACCAAATGTATTTGCCAGCGTATTATCCCTCTTCCCTAATTTGATAGCAATAAAGCTGATGATCACTGATATGCCGTCACTGAAATTATGCAGGGCATCTGATAACAGGGAAAGACTTCCTGAAAATAATCCTCCCACCACCTCTACTATGGTAATGACAAAATTTAAAACCATTACAATAATTAAATTTTCCTCTTTGAAATGACTATGATGGTGTTGATGCTCACTCATATTTCCCCTTTCCTTTTTTTATTATTCTTGTTTTATTTAACAGGAACTACAGGAACACCCGGTATTTTTATTATTACCTTTTTCTTCCTTTGGTTGTGCTCCAGAGGATATACCCTGTTTTATCTGCTCGCTGACTACAGCGATAATTTCTTCGCTTACCGTTGTTTTTCCTTTTTCTAACCACATCTCAGTTAATGTATAAGACTCAGCAGGCTTTACACTAATATTCTCAAGGGTTTTTCTGGCACATGCAACCGAACATCCATCTACTGTAATATTCTCATCTGCGCTTTTTGCGGATGCTATTGTTCCGGATATACCGGCACTTATTGAAGCCAAACAGGTCATCTTGCCATATCCGTCTCTGGTTAACTTCCTGGCAACCTGATCGGCTATTTCCCCCACATCGGCACAACCGGAGCAGGAATAAATCAGCCTTATTTTCGCGTTATTACAACAACATTCTCCCATCTTAATCTAAATACTCCTTTTCTTCGTTTTCAAAAATTAAAATGATAATTTTTTTCTTACTTCTTCTCTTTGAGCTCTTCAAGCTGTTTTTTAGCTAAGACCAGTACCTTTCTATTCTTTATTAAATCTTTCACATATTGCGCATCAGGAAAATCAATGGCATCAAAAATACACCAGGTTTTACATGATGTGCAACCCACCATACAATATAGCGGATTGGCAACAATTACTTTTTTCTTATTTTTATCATAAGAAAAAACTTCCCTGCCACAACTGGTAATACACATACCGCATTCGGTGCATTTGTTTTTATCGATATAAGGATGCCAGCTTATTTCTTCTCTGGGAATTCCCTTCCAATAGGCATATTTCTCTGGTAAACTCATAACTTAATCCCCCTTTGTATTTTCATGAAATTTATAAAGGATATTTTTACCTGTTCGGTAATGGAACTAAAAGCATCGAGGTATTGACTTTTCGGGCTACCGTATAGCTCACATTGCCAATAAATAAATCCCTTACAAATCCTCTTCCCTGGTTACCCATCACAACAAGGGAAGGTAAATCGGTTTCGGCAAACTTGATGATTTCTATGCCCGGTTTTCCATGTAATATCATAATTCTGACATTGGTATCCGGGTTTATCTTCAGAAGTCTTTCCTTCATTGCTTCTAACCGTTCTTTGTCAATTCTATCAAACTCTGCCAATTCCCTTTTAGTGCTTTTTGCCAGCTTTACCATATCCTGCACATGAAGTAAAGTAACCTTCTTTGCTTTGTTTTCCACTAATTTCTCCACATAAGGGAATGCCTCATCAGAATTTTCCGAAAAATCAGTAGGGTATAGAATAGAAGAAAGAAGTTCACTACAAGAAGAAGTCACCCGACAAACATTTTTTTTACCCTTACCATTTTCAATTATTTCCAGTTTAACTAAGATAATCGGTTTAAGGGCATGCTGGATCATCTCAGAAGCTACGCTACCTAAGGGAACTTCTCGCGATAAGGTCAAACCATGCGAACCAACCATAATAGCCGAGTAATTTTGTTCCTTTGCTATTCTATTGATTTCTTTATGGGCAAAACCAGAAATAATATTACTTTGCACTGTAAAGCCCTGATTATGGATAATCTTTTCCTGTTCTTTCAATCTTTCTTTTAAATAATCTAATGAGATAGTATAAGCTGCTGAGAAAGCTTCCCAGGGTTTTAGACAATTTATTAATAAGATTTTCTTCGTTCCTAAAGGTAAAAGACCATAAGCACATCGCACAATTTCCATGGAAGCTTCTGAAAGATCAGTAGCAATGATTATTTTAGAAAACATTGCTATACCTCCTTATTTAGATATTTACTACAAATAGAAAATATATTGGTTTCCTGAATAATAATCAATAATTATTTTCTTTATAATATTATCATAATTAACTATTGTTTTAATATTCTCAATCGATTCTGATTAGATAGTAGGTCATACATATTTGCAAGCCTTTCCAAAGGAACTATGGGAGATTAACCTCCTTGACCATATAGCTTACTTGCTATATAATAGCACTACAATAAGTTTTGTCAATAAAATACAAAAAATTCCTTTTTAATAATTTCAGGAGGTAATAAAATGAAGGGCTGGACAGGTAAAGGTCTTAGAATCAATTTATCAACTAAGCAAGTAATTAGGGAGAAATACAATATAGACTATGCCAAAAAATGGATTGGTGGTAGAGGATTTGCCATAAAAATACTCTGGGACGAATTAAATCCTGGTGTTGCACCATTAAGTCCAGAAAATAAGCTAATTATTGCTCTTGGTCCTATTTCTGGAACTATTTCACCTATGAGCGGAAAAGTAGTTGTTGCTGCAAAATCTCCTCTCACAGGGGGATATGGAGAAGGAAATATTGGTGGAAAATTCGCACATCAACTAAAAAAGACTGGTAATGACTATATAATCATCGAAGGGGAAGCAAGTGAGCCAATTATGTTATCTATTGAAGATGACCAGATTGAATTTTTACCAGCAACTGATTTATGGGGGAAAGGTACCTATGCAACATTAAATTTACTTTACAAAAAATTTTCCAAACAACATGGAATCTTAACCATTGGTCAAGCTGGCGAAAACAAAGTACTTTATGCAGTAATCCGATCCATGGAAGGACGAGCTGGTGGTAGACCAGGTATAGGAGCAGTAATGGGAGCTAAAAAATTAAAGGCAATTGTGGTGAAAGGAACTAAAAAAATACCAATAGCTGATCACGATGGGCTAAAAAAGAAAGTATTAGAAAGTTTACAGGGTATAAAAGAACTTGACAATATTCTTGGTTGGTCAATGCAAGGTAGTACTTCCATTTTGTCCTGGGTTAATGAGGTTGCTGCTTTGCCCGTAAAAAATATGAGAGAGACTTTTTCAAAAGATGCCCCAAAAATTGACGGAAAAATGTTGGAATCTATTAAAGTGTCCCGTTCCGGTTGTCATGGTTGTTTTTTACGTTGTGGACTTATCATTACCGATAAAGAAGGTCATTATGCTGAACTGGATTATGAAAATATAGGCATGTTAGGTAGCAATCTGGGTATCTTTGATTTACCAGAAGTAGGTTCATTGAATTACCTGTGTGATGACTATGGTATTGATACCATTTCTGCTGGTGCTGTACTAGCTTTTTATGCTGATGTTATTGAAAAAGGATTACGAAAGGGAAATTTTGGATTTGGCCAAGCTAAAAAAGCAAAGGAACTAATTAAAAAAATCGCCTATAGAGAAAAAGAAGGGGATTTTTTAGCACAAGGTACTAAAAAAATGGCAGAAGAAATCGGTCATAATGCGATAGATTATGCTATGCAAGTTAAAGGATTAGAAATCTCAGCTTATAATTGTAAATTTATTCCTGGAATGGCATTAGGCTATGGTACCTGTTCCATTGGTGCTCATCATAAAGAAGCCTGGATTATTACTTATGAAATTAGCAAATCAGATAGAGATTCCTTCGATCGTGATAAAGCGCAAAAGGTTATTGATTTGCAAAGACTTCGGGGTGGATTATTTGAAGTACTTACAGTCTGTCGCTATCCCTGGGTAGAGATTGGCTGGAATATAGAGCATTACCCAGTCTATTTTAACCAAGTTACCGGAATGGATTGGGAACTAAAGGATTTCAATCAGGTTTCAGATCGAATATATGCCTTAATTAGAGCCTTTTGGGTAAGAGAGATACCTGACTGGAATAGAAAATATGATTTTATTCCTAACATATGGTTTAACCCGGAAAATGCAGATAAAGAGGGACCTATTGCCGGAAAATTCTTAGAATTCAATAAATACAATCAATTACTAGATCATTATTACCAGATACGGGGATGGGATAATAGAGGGATTCCAACAAAACAAACTATGAAACAGCTAGACCTGGAAAAAGAATCTGCTGAATTAGAAAAATATACCACTTTGACATAAATTAAGGAATAGAATTGGTAGCCGTTACGGTTGGCTTTTCTTAAAGAGTACTTTCAGGACTTAAATTACTCTAACTGACTTGACATTTCTTTTTTTTATGGTAATATTTAAACATATTAAAAAGTGTTACAATTATAAATATATGTAACACTAAATTTAAGAAAAAAGCATACCCAGATGGTTAGAGTAATCTCACCGAAAGTTTTTAATCAATGCTTCCCTTTCTTAAAAACTGTTTTAGAAAAAAATCAAGAATTTCTTTTTATGAGGAAAAATGATGAATAATAAATATTAGTAATTAATTTATTAATAATATCTATTTAAAGCCAAAACATATTCAGACAAGAATGCGTGACAGACTATCCTGAATTACACTTTTCTCTAATAAACAAGAAGGTGCGATGAAGATATTTTGTAATTACTATAATGTTATAAGACAGAATATTAAAGTAAGGGGGAATAAACTGAATACATGATTAAACTTGCTGTGGAACGCGATAATATTAACGCTATGATAGAACGTGGTATTAAGCTACATGGTCATTTCGGGCCCTATCTTAATTTAGGTATTAAGATGGGATTGTTGGCCTTAGATTTATTAGAAGTAAAAGGATATTTTGATCTCTCTGTTGAGGTGGAACTGGAATATCGACCCCCCATGTCTTGCTTAATAGATGGTTTACAGATATCCACTGGCTGCACTATGGGTAAAGGAAATATCAGGGTAAAAGAAAATCCCAGTATTATTAAAGCTCTTTTTAAATCAGACCATAAAACAATTCTGATTACCTTAAAACCAGAAATAATCAAATTAATTGATTTTCAAAAAGAAAGCTGTGAGAATCTGGGAGAAAAAATCCTGACTATGCCCAGTAATCAAATATTTAATTATGAGATGACAGTTACTAATCGTAAAAAATAGTAGATAGAAGTATGCCTTTCTTAAAGCGGCAATAAATTCTTGGCTTTTAAGTTATTCTCTTTTCAATTAAAAAGATAGGCTTATTCTTCCAGCTTTTAAATTTCTAAATTGAAGTAGAAAAATAAGCCTTTTGTTATTTTTATTAATTACCCAATATGACAATTTTTGAAGGAATTAATTTGGAAGTCATTTATTATTAATAATTATTCTATCTCAATACCTTGATAACTTTCCCATATCCAGGATTAACTTTTATCTCGCCATACTCGTAAACAACTTCTCCTCTGACGATGGTCTGTTCCGGTTGCCCATAAACTTCCCATCCCTCATAAACCAGGGCACTATCCCTGCATTTAGTAAACATCTTATTTTTATCTATTTTCCCTTTTTTCTCAGGATCAAAAATAACAAAATCAGCATCACTACCTACCATTATAACCCCTTTTTGGGGATATAACCCGAAAACACGAGCAGGATTTTCACAGATAAGTTGTACCATGTTAGCCAAATCAAGCTGGTCTTGTTTGACTGCAGTAAACATTAAGGGGAGTCTGGTGGAAAGACCAGGAAATCCAGCAGGAGGAACGAAAATATCTCCCTTTCCTTTTTCCTTTTCCTCTTTTGTGTAAGGAGCATGATCACTCCCAATAATATCAAAATAACCATTTACCAGATATTCCCACATCTTACTTCTTTCTGCCTCACCTCTAACTGGAGGATTACACTTGGCAAATGCTCCATATTTTTCCAATGCCTGATCGTTTAAAAATAAATAATGAGGGCATGTTTCAGCTATGGCATATACACCTTTTTGCTTTGCTTCCCTTACTAACTCCGCTGCCTCGGGGGTACTGATATGAGCAATCTCTACTCTTGCCCCCGTTTTTTCAGCAAATAGTAATATCTTTGCTGTTGTTTCAACTTCTACTACTGGAGGGCGAGACCTTTCATGATAAATGGGGGAAACTTTTCCTTCCCTTTTTAACCGTTCGATATTCTTTTTAATCATATCATTATTTTCCGCGTGAAAAGCAGTAATAACATTTGTTTGTGCTAATATCTCCATAAGTTCATATTGGTCGCCAGTATCAGGTGCAGTCAAACCAATAAATTCTCCCTCTCTTCCTGCAGGAGCCTCATGTAAAAAGGTCTTAAAAGCAACAATACCGGCCTTAGAACAGGGGGCAATATAATCTTTCTGGTCAATTCCTGCAGCTCCAAAAAAAGCAATATCTACTACTGCTTCCCTTTCAGCAATAGCCATTCTATTATTAACAATTTCTGGTGAATAGGGAGGAGGTGATGAAATAGGCATTTCCAGCACAGTAGTTACTCCCCCTAAAGCAGCCTCTTTGGTTCCTGTAAGGAATGTTTCCCTATACTCATGACCTGGTGCTCTAATATGGACATGAGGATCAACCGTTCCTGGCAAAACCATTTTACCCTTAGCCTCAATTACTCTTTCTCCCCTTAGAATATCCTTGCTGATGGCTCTAATTATTCCCTTCTTAATGCCAATATTACATTCCACTAGTTGATTGTTAATAAAAACATTCCCATAATTAATGACCAGGTCATATTTATTCATTAACTTCTCTCCTATTCTTTTTATATCTCGTAATTATATTCAAAGATAATTAAACTACTAAAATAGCACTAGATGTTTGTTATTTTAGCAGAAATTATCACTTATACTTAGCTATCTTACTAATTTCCAGCCCATATCTTATAAAAGATTCTACCATCATTAAAGCACAAATTAGCCCATCAATAACCGGAACCTGAAGTGCTTTTTCCAGATCTTTATCTAAACCAGCCATACCTGCACATCCTAATATTAAAACTTCAGCTCCATCATATTTAATAGCTTTGGAACCTTCTTGAAATAGCTTCTCCCTTTTTTCTTCCTCAGTGGCAACTACACCCAATCCTGTGGCACGAATAGAGGCACATCGATTTTCCAGACCATACTTTCTTACCAGATCTTCTTTTTGAGGTATTTTTTTCTTCTTCAAAGATAAGATACTAAACTTGTGTCCCAATGGTAAAGCAAAAAGCATAGAGGCTTCACCAATTCCAACTACTGGTTTTACTGTTAGTTCTCTTAATAAATCTACTCCAATATCACTATGACAAGCAATTATAAATCCATCATATTCTTTTTCCCAGTCTGGAAACCTTTCCCATAAATATTTTTCCGCAATAAGAGCATCCTGATAAGTCTCTATACCAGGTGGTGCTTCTTTAATATCAATGATATCTACCTTGGTATCCTTTAGCGCATATTGATGACAAATTTTTCTAATACCTTCAGTAACTTCCTTAGAACTATTAGGATTTATACACAATATTTTCAAAGCTCTCCTCCTTTTTCTTGAGGTTAAAAATAACTCATTCCTCTAATAATTTACCATATTTGGCTAATAAATCAGCAATTTCCCCTAATCCCAATCTGAGTAATCCACTTCTGGTCTGTAACCCAGTCTGTTTATCCCAGCCCCAAAGTTGGTAAAATTCTTCCAACATCTTATTATACTCATTTTTATCAATTTTAGAGCCTTTAAAAGGTCCAGACTTAACCTCTTCTCTCATAAATCTTTCTGGGGGTAGATCATCCTCACGTGACAAATTAGTATGTAACATGTTAAATGCTTTTTCTAAATTTCTACCTATGGGGGCATAATAATTCATTAAATCTTTTTCCTTTATATTCAATCCCATACCTGTGTTGATTAACTGTACAAAATCAGATAGGTCTAGAAAATTAGCACCTGACCAGGTACCTACATAACTGCATATACCCAAGTTATCTTCGATTTCTTTAGTTTTTCCCTGCCAGTAAACTCCATAAGCTTGATGTTCATAATCAATTACATTAAAACTTCCAATGCGTGGTTTTGGTCCATATCTTTTATTCCCCATGGTAGCACCTCTAAGATGTCTACCAGCAACTGGGGAAGTAGAAACTGCCAGTGCCCAGCCTTTAGGAACTCGAAAAGGTTCAATTGACGGTTGTCCTTTAATATGTATCCCATAATATTGGGAATTCTTTCCTATTCTCTTAGCAGCTTCCAATATTCCATCAGCTAACCAGTCACCCAATCCCTCTCGATAAGATAATTTCTTGAGCATTTCTAAAAAAGACTTACTATTACCCCAATCTAATTCTAAACCATAGGTATCTCCTTTAGAAAGGATACCTTTTTCATATAGTTCAAAAGCCCAAGATATTACCGAAGCTGCAAAATCTCCGTCTAATCCCAATTGATTGGTAAGAATCCAGGATTTTATCACTGCCTCTGGTTCTGAAATATCAACACGACAGGCATGTCCCATAATAGTATTAATCCAGAAGCCTTCTCCTTTGGTTCCTTGATATTCCCCTTTATCTATTTCCATAAAGGGCAGGCAACCTGTTGGGCAAAGATAACATGCTCTAACTTTTTTTACCATACTGGGAACGCCAGTTTGGGGATTCATTAATCTTATTCTTTTAATATATTCCCATTGATCATCCTGTCCATTTTTAACGACGATATTAGTATTCCATCCTTCCCAATCCGGACTCGCATAAAAATTTAAAGGAGCTTTTCTCATCAGGGCAGTACTTTCTTGATGTAAACATTTTTCATTGCATTTTGCTACCACAGTCATAAACTTATCTGGTTGGGCAACCTCAATTTTCCCTTTCCCTCGAACTGCAATAGCTTTAAGCTTTTTATCACCCATCACACATCCTACCCCTGAACCACCAGCTGCTTTTGCTGTATCAATTATAATAGCCGATCCTTTTACTCGATTTTCTCCAGCAGGACCAATGCAGGCAATCTTAATATTTTCATCCTTTATCATATTTCTTAATTCCAGCACTGTCTGCTCAACATCCTTACCCCATAATTGTTGGGCATCCCTGATCTCAACAGAAGAGTCATTAATATAAAGATATACCGGTTTTTCAGACTTACCAATAATAATCAGATGATCATATCCAGCATATTTTAATTCTGCTCCCCAAAACCCACCAACATTAGCCGAACCTTTGCCACCATTAAATACATTAATGGTAGAAATATCTACCCTGCAGGCACCCGGTGCCATTGTTCCTACCATACTTCCTACACCAAAACAAAGAAGATTTTCCGGATCCGACCACTTTGTGCCAATCCCAATTTTTTTAATCATAATCAGGGAATTTATTCCTCTCCCCCCTAGAGTCAAATCGGCATATTCTTTAGAAGATTCACTCCATATTTTCTTCCTTGACAGGTCTATCCACAATATTTTACCAGCCAGGCATCCTTTGATATCAATTTTTTTATTCATTTTTATCCCTCTTCTAATTAGCTTAATTCAGGTAAATATTTGGAGAGCTTTATAAGTACAATATTTAATACATAATGGTTCAGTTTCATTTTGACATTCATCACAAGTGGAATTAATAGACCATTTAATAGTACCTTCTAAAGAACTACGAAAAACAGTTATACTGCTTTTTTCAGGATAGAAAGAACTAGTATGGTGAAAAGAACAAGCTAGTTGACAGGCTTTACAACCATAGCATAAATTAACATTCCAAATTATTTTCAAATTTCTCTCCGGGTCTATATATAAACATTAAGTTTTACAAAACATAATAATGAAAAATGAAAATCTTTAAATATTCAAATTTTAGCTAATTAATAAATTTATAAGAAAAAAGTAATTTATTAAATTGCAAAATGATAAGATTTAACTACTTTATAATCCAATCAGAATTTATGTTCCTGATTATTTCTAACTAAAAGATATATTAAAAAACAAGTCTTGTCCATTCTATTGTTATTATATTTTAATTATTTTAATAATTCTCTACCAGCAATACCGCCCTTGGTCATTTCATATGGATCAAGAATCTTATTCAATCTTTCTTCATCTAATAATTTATGAGCTAAAATTATCTCTTTTATGCTTTTACCGCTTTCTAAAGCCTCTTTGGCAACCATACATGTTTTTTCATAACCAATATGGGGATTCAAAGCAGTGACTATTCCAATGCTTTTTTCTACAAATTCCTTGCACTTTTTCTCATTAGCTGTTATACCTATGATACATTTTTCGGTAAGCATATTTTGGGCGTTGGTCATAATATCAATACTTTGCATCAAATTAAAGGCAATTACCGGTTCCATGACATTTAATTCTAATTGGCCAGCTTCAGCAGCAATATCTATGGTTACATCATTACCAATAATCTGAAAAACTATTTGATTGACTGCTTCCGGTATAACTGGGTTTACTTTTCCTGGCATAATGGAAGAACCTGGTTGAACCTCTGGTAAATTAATCTCATATAAACCAGATCTGGGTCCAGAACCCATTAATCTCAAATCATTACAAATTTTAGATAATACCACCGCCCAAGCTTTAATAGCTGAAGACACTTCTACATAAACATCGGAATTTTGAGTTGCATCTATCAAGTCTTCTGCAATTAATAAGTCAAATCCAGAAATTTCCCTTAGATTGGCTAAAACATACTGAATATACCTGGGATCAGCATTAAGTCCGGTACCGATAGCAGTAGCACCCATATTAATTATCTTTATACTATCAAAAGCTTTAACCATTCTCTCTCTAGATCTTTTAGCTGCACTGGCATAAGCCTGAAATTCCTGACCCAATCTTATAGGCACTGCATCTTGTAACTGCGTTCTACCCATCTTTATAATATGATCAAATTCCTTAGCTTTAATTCTAAATGCTTCCTCTAATCTTTCAGTAGATTTAAGCAAGGCTTTAGACTTTAATAACAGAGCTATCTTAATAGCAGAGGGGACAACATCATTGGTAGACTGTGACATATTAACATGAGTTAATGGTGATATTATTGAACTATCCCCTCGACATCCTTCTCCGTATAGCTCTATTGCTCGGTTGGCAATGACCTCATTAGCATTCATATTATTGGAGGTTCCTGCTCCTCCCTGAATAGGATCTAACACAAACTGTTCATCCCATTTCCCTTCTATAACCTCCTGTGCAGCATCTATAATAGCCTGAGCTCTTTTTTTATCAAGCAAACCTATTTGCATGTTAGCCTTTGCTGCCGCTTTCTTCACTATTCCCAACGCCTTAATAAAATCTCTATCCATTTTGTAACCAGTAATGTTAAAATTTTCTTTAGCCCTTAGAGTCTGAATTCCATAATATACATCTTTGGGTACCTTTCTCTTCCCTAACAAATCCTCTTCAATTCTAAATTTATTCATTTTAAGTCTTTCACCTTTATCTTTCCAATACTTTATTTAATATTTAATTTTTATTGTATAACCATTGGTAAGGATAATAATTTATTAAAATTGTTAATCTAACAAGAATTTTTATAGGGATATTTTTCCAAAAACAGATTATAATTAAAGTATAATATAAATTTTCCATATTATAAAACTATGTTCCATATATTTAATGAAAAACATCACACTTCATGGTAATTTTCTTTTTTTAGAAAAATTTATTTTTTGGGAAGTTTATAAAAACTTATTGTTATTTTTTATTTATTAATAGATTATTGTAAGAATAAATCCAGGAAGTCCAGTGTAGTAAGTAGTACTTCCTGGATTTATTATACAAATTGATTAATTTATCTATCTTTCCAAGCGGGAGTAGGATATAGTGGTGGAGCTTGCTGAGACTCTTCGGGATAGACAATAACAAACTTCCCATCTTGTACCTGAATTACTGGGTGAATCCAGCGAATATTCTGTCCTTTCTCATTAAAGGCAATGGCAGGCCAGCTAGCTAGCTCTACATCAAGACTGGCCAGAGCTTCTCTTACTTTTTCTGTTTCAATAGAATCTGCTTTTTCTATGGCCAATTGTAACAGAGAACCTGCTGCTGTTGAACTGGCAGACCAATATTGAGCCTTCCAATCTTCTCCAAAAAGGTCTTTGCATGCTCTCACATAATCTTCAGTTGTCCCAAAAATACTATCCTGTAGTTTCATTTCAGGTAACCACCATTCTCCCTCTACTACATAATTGCCATCCGCTCCCATTTCATTAATAAAAGCGGGCACCATTACACCTACTGAAAAGGCATAAAGTTTGGGATTCAAATCCAGTTCTTTACATTGTCTAATAGCCATGAGAGAGTCAGCAGTATAACCTGCTACACCCAGAACATCAGGATTTAATCCTTTAACCTTAGTCAATAATGCCGAAATATCAGTGGATCCTGCTGGATATTTCTCAAAGAGTACTACATCAAATCCCAGCTCTAAACAAATATTTCTAAATCCTTCAGCACAACTTAAGGGAAATAAGTCGTTAGCTGCAATGATCGCTACAGTTTTGGGTTTCGGATCCAACATTTCATCCATCATATAGGCGATGGGAACCATTAACATAGGTGCCGGGGGAAGAATAGAAAATATATATTTATAACCTCTTTCATAAATGTTGACCGCATTGGCTTCTGGAGCAATAGTAATGACCCCATATTTTTCGCCAATAGCTGAAGTAGCAAAGGTAATAGCACTGGAATAAGGTCCGCCTAAGAAATGAACCTTATCTTCGGTAATCAGTTTTTCGGTTAATTTAGCCCCACGTACGGGATCACTCTCATCATCATAGTAAATAATCTTTACTCCATAGGTCTTTCCTCCGGCAGTAATCCCACCATGGTCATTGACCCATTTTTCCCAGACCTCATATCCCTGTTTAACTAAATTACCCTCATAAGCCATCTTACCAGTGAGAGATACTGCTGCCCCAATTTTAATTATGTCATCAAAATTACTTGCCACACAGGCTGAGCCAAAAGTTACCATTAAAAATATCGTCATTATCATTACAGTACATAATTTTAATTTCATGGTCCTTACCTCCTCTAAAAATTTAACTAATATTTATTGACAAATTATTACTTACTGTATATAACCACCACCTTTCTTGTTTATCCTTAATTCGAACTAACTTTCAAGTATTAAAATTATCAGAACATTTTTAAATCATACAACTCCCAAGTAAGCAGCTTTGATATGTTTATTTTTGGCTAATTTATCCGAACTATCCTGCATTACAATAGAACCACTTTCTAACACATAACCACGGTCAGCAATATCTAAAGCCACTTGAACATCCTGTTCCACTATTAATATAGTAATACCCTGCTCATTTCTTAATTTAACGATGGTCTCAATCAAGTCATCAACAACCACTGGTGCTAAACCCAGGGAAAGTTCATCAATAATAAGCAATGTGGGCTTAGACATAAGTGCTCGGCCTATAGCACACATCTGCTGCTCTCCACCAGAAAGATTACCAGCAAACTTATTACGGAATCCTTTTAAGGGTTTAAATAAATTATACACAAAAACTAATTCTTCCTGAATTTGTTTTTTATCAAATTTTCGTTGAAAAGCACCCATAAGTAAGTTATCCTCTACAGTCAAACCGTAAAAAAGATGTCGACCTTCTGGAGCAAATCCTATTCCCATTTTAATACGTTCTGGGGTAGGAAGATTAGTTATATCCTGATTAGCATATTTTATCTGTCCTTTAAAAGGAGCTATCATACCAACAATATTTTTTAATAAGGTACTCTTACCAGCACCATTTGCTCCAATAATACATACTATTTCTTTTCTCTTTAATTTAAAATTTATATCCCATAAAACTTGAATAGCTCCATAACCAGAATCTAAATGATTAATCTCTAATAAATAATTGTTGTTCATTAATTATTAATAACCTCCTTGGCATATTTTTTGCCCAGATAAGCTTCTACAACTGCAGGATTGTTGCATACTTCTTGAGGAGGACCTTCACAAATCTTCTTTCCATGATGTAAAACTATGATACGGTCAGAAATACTCATCACTGCCTTCATAATATGTTCGATATAGATGATAGTCAAATCCTTATCTTTCCTTATCATTTTTACCATCTTCATTGATTCTTCAATTTCTGAAGGGTTTAATCCAGCCATTACTTCATCCAAGAATACTACTTCAGGATCCATGGCTAAGACACGAGCAAATTCCATTCGTTTTAAATCAGGTAAGGTAATATCACTAACCAAGGAATTCTTTTTCTTTTCTAAACCTACTAGTTCCATAATTTCACCAGCTACTTTTTTGGCATGGGCCAAATCATTGCTTCTATCTTCTCGTCCAAAAAGTGAACCTACCAAAACATTCTCTTCTACCGTCATACCTTCTAACGGTTTAACTACCTGGTATGTTCTGGTTAAACCAATTCGAGCAATTTGAAATGGTTTCATATCAGTGATATTATGATTTTTAAAAAAAACTTCTCCCTCTGTCTTTTTTAAATCTCCGGTTACTAAATTAGTTAACGTGGTTTTCCCGGCCCCATTTGGTCCAATTAAACCAACAATTTCACCCTTGTGAACTTGGAAAGAAACTTGATCCACTGCCCTTAAGGCACCAAAATTTTTACTTATTGCTCTTATATCTAATATAATATTATTTTCACTCATTTGGCTTCCCCACCTTATTGTTTAATTTTTACCATTTTTCTATTTCTCAAATCGGCAATAGTACCAACAAGTCCTCTTGGTACAAAAAAGACAATAATAATTGTGGCTATCCCTAGAGCAGCTAAGTGGTATTCCATAAATCCACTCCAGGCAAATTCTGAGACAACTTCAATAATAAATGAACCGAGAATTGGACCCAGAATGGTTCCTGCACCACCAATCAACATCATAACAATAGTATTAACTGAAATCATCACATTAAAAACTTCTTCTGGAGCAATAAAAGACATCCAGTATCCATATAAAGAACCAGCAAGGCTGGTGAATAATGCAGCTATAGCCCAGGTGATTACTTTGGTCGAAGTGGTATTAATCCCCATAGAATTAGCTGCATCTTCGTTGGCTTTAATACTACGTATGGCATACCCAAATTTAGAATGAATTATAAAATAGACCAACAAAGTAGTAAAAACCATCAGGCTAAACATCGCTAAATAAAAATAATTATAGACCAATGCCGGAGGCTTAGCAATAATAGGAAGAGTAGTCCCCATCGCCCCACCGGTAATATCAGTAAAATTTTGAACAACTGACATGAGTGCACCATTCATACCGATAGTGGCAATGGCAAAATAATGTCCTCTTAAACGTAATACTGGAAATCCCAGAATAACACTGGTAATTACCGCTACCAGTGCAGCCAATAATATTGCAACTATAAAGTTAAGGCCTCTTCCCATAAAAATTGCCGTAACATAAGCACCAATACCAAAAAACATTACATGACCAAAGGGAAGATAACCCATGTAACCAGACATTAGATTGAAAGCCTGGGCAATACTAGCATACATAAATATGGCCGTAAAAAGACGAATATAATAACCAGAAATATATCTGGGCAAAAGAAGAAGAACAATAATTGTCACAGCAATGATTATTAGATTAATGCTTTTACTAAAATTACCCTCGTCTCTTACTAACACTAATAATTCACACCCTCTCTTTTAAATTTGATAATCGAAAATAGATATTAACCAAAGAATTTCTTTCCAATTAAACCATGCGGTCTAAATAGCAATACTGTAACCATTATTACTAATCCCAGCGCTTCCTGCCATTGGGATCCCAAGAAGGTAGCACCTGATGTCTCAGCTATACCTAACAGTAATCCACCAGCAGCAGCACCCCAGATATTACCTAATCCTCCTAATATAGCAATTATAAATACTTTACCAATAATCACATTCATTACATGGGGTGAAAAGCTATAAATACTTGCCCAGAGCGAACCGGTAATACCTGCCAAGGCTGTACCTAAAGCAAAATTAATTAGATACATTTTCTGCACATCCACTCCCACTGCTTCTGCTCCTTCCTTATCTAATGCTACAGCCTGTATACCCTTGCCCACTTTAGTATTCATCATAAATAGATAGGTCAAGTATACCAGTATTAAGGCAATAATAAATGTAATAAATTTAGTTAAAGGAATGAATGCTTCAAAAAATCTGAAATTACTGCCGGCATAGGTTAGGCGAATAGTACGATAGTCAGCAGACCAGACCAGAAGGATAATATTCTCTAGAACCAGTCTGATAGCAAAGGTAATAATAAGGGTAAAAACAATTCCACCTTTAAGAAGTGGTTGAAGTGAAAAGCGATAGACAAAGGCACCCAGGAAAAACAATATTGCTCCAGAAAAAAACATACTTATAAAGGGATCAATTCTTAATAAATTAAAAATAATTAAAGACAGATAAGAGCCTAAAACAACCATAGCTCCATAGGAAAGATTAATAATACCACTTATCCCCCATTGCAGAGAAAACCCTATCCCCATCAAAGCATATAATCCTCCTAATAGAAGCGCATTGACAAACATCTGCAACCCCATAAAATTCCTCCTTCAATTTTCGCTTTTACCATATTTGTTAATATATAACTTTACTTTATTAATCCTATAATATCTTTGATTGATTTATAATTCTTCCTACTTAGATACTTTTCGACACCTTTAATAATATCAAACATAACATAGGGATTACTGAAATTAGCACACCCCACCTGGATAGCGCTTGCTCCCACCAAAATCATTTCTAGGGCGTCCTCTGCGCTGGTAACTCCACCTACCCCTATTATCGGTATTTTTATTCTTTTACTGCACTCCCATATCATTCGTACTATGATCGGTTTAATTGCCGGTCCCGATAAACCGCCTACTTTGTTTCCTAATCTCGGTTTTTGCGCTTCTATATCAATGGCCATACCTAATAGAGTATTAGCAATAGTAATAATATCTGCCCCTGCTTCTTGAGCCGTTAAAGCCATTTCGGTAATATCAGTAACATTAGGAGATAACTTGGCAATCACCACCTTCCTAGTACTTAATTTAAGTTGATGAATTAAATTTCCCAGTACATCCTTATTGATACCAAAGTATAATCCATTATTTAGATTCGGACAGGATAGATTTATCTCCAAAGCAGAAATCCTTTCTAAATCATCCAATCTTTTAGCCAGCTGACAAAAATCAGCAATAGAGTCTCCTACCATACTCACAATAATAGTGTCATTTGCTTCTTCTAATAAAGGTAATATTTTCTCTTTAAAATATTCGAATCCTTCAGTAGGAACTCCTACTGCATTTAACATTCCCCCATCCGTCTCCCAGATCCGGGGACCAGGATTACCCTCTCTTTTGTGAGAGGCAATACTCTTGGTAATAATAGCACCTAAAGAATTTAGCTGCCTTTGGTTGAGCAGAGTATCTCTAATATCAAAAGTTCCTGAGGCAGGCATAACCGGATTCTTTAAGTGGAGATAACCTAAATTTATGGATAAGTCAACCTTATTTTTCATCGAAAATTACCTCTTCCAAAGGAAAAACCGGTCCCTCTTTACACACTCTTTGATAACCATAGATGGTGTTAATCACACAACCCTTACAGGCACCTATCCCACAGCTCATTCGTTCTTCCAGACTGATATAGGCAGCAAAATGATAATCTTTCTGTAATTCTCTAATATGCCAGGCTAATCTTTTTGAACCACAGGTATATACTGCTCCGATATGCGCAGTATTATCTTTAAGTAATTCTTCTAAAAAAGTAGTTACCTTTCCTTTTATACCTTTAGAACCATCATCAGTAGTATAAAAGGTACGGATAGAAAGAGCCTCTATTTTTTCCTTACTCAATAACAATTTTTCTTCTTTTGCTGATAAAAAACTATAAACTTCTATTCCTTTCTTGTGACACTCCTCTACCAAAGGCATTAAAGTAGCCACTCCAATCCCTCGCCCTACTATAGCAATAATTTTTACCTCTTCTGGTATCGAAAAACCATTACCCAATGGACCAATTAACTCAATCAATTCCTTGGGTCGGGATTCTGATAAAATCTGTGTACCTTTTCCCACTTTTTTATATAATAAACTCAACAAACCCTGATTAACATCTATACTATTGACACTAAAAGGTCTTTTCAAAAGAAGGTTTTTTATGGACCATTTTGACAGCATTACAAATTGCCCTGGTCTGGCTTTTTTTGCTATCTTCGGTGCTTTAATGACTATATGATAATAATCACCTTGTAAATGCCTATTCTCAATTATCTTACCTTTGATAAATACTGGATTGTTATTGAACTTCATTTATTTTTTCTCACTAAGTATTTTTTTAGTCACTAAAATCTATTTAATCCAAATCTTCAGTTCATTATTTTTTATCAATAATCTATAAAATAATCTGCTTTTCTTATTCTTTGGACTGCCCCCCATCCACTGGACACATTGCTAAAAAAATAAGACTTCCGGTA
>CAZGKY010000018.1:0-22845 GCA_964525625.1 uncultured Atribacterota bacterium
TATCTTCATCATAGATAATCTGTCCTAACATTGTTCCTTTTTCTCTTAATATTTTGGTTAAACGGCGGGTATCAATATCAGAAATTCCAGGTATATTATTCTCTTCTAACCATTGGGACAGGGACTTTTCGGCATTCCAGTGACTATAATTTTCAGTATAATTTGCTACCACCAAACCTTTAACCTGAATCTTATCTGATTCAAAATATTTTAATAAGTTGTCTTCTCTAATAGAAAAGGGTATACCATAATTCCCCAGCAGAGGATAAGTCAATACCAGTATCTGTCCCCGATAAGAAGGATCAGTTAGACATTCGGGATACCCAATCATTCCCGTATTAAACACTATCTCTCCATCCTCTGTTCTTCTTGCTCCAAAAGGTTTCCCAGAAAATATAGTGCCATCTTCTAATACCAATTTAATGTTTTTCTTTTTATCCATCATCAACAGCCTCCTGGAAACAAAAAATCTCGTCCCGGAAAATTTAATATTCTCCAAAAGGGACGAGATAGCATTTCTCTCTCGCGGTGCCACCCACCTTGGATAAGTTAATATCAGTCTTAGACCTTAATTCAGGTAGCTCTAACCAATACATAAAAAAATCTCGTCCTCCTACTATCTCTTTTTTCAGGATAGTCTTAAAGGACGAGATTAAATCTCGCGGTGCCACCTGGAATTGGATAAACAACTTATCCCACTCATTAGCGGTGTTTTAACGGTAACCAACCTTATTATATATAACTATTATATTTAGCAAGGGTTTCTTTTTGGTTAACCAAAGCCGAGATAATTGCACCAAACATATCTCTCTCTTCAAGCCTCTGGTAAACCTACTTCTACCCCAAATCAGGCTATTTACTTATTTTGTGCATTATATTAACCGAATAATCAGCTTCTGTCAAATATTTTTTCCAATTATTTTAATAATTTCTGCTGGGAAATAGTAATTTTTATTTTTCCATGTTTTTAATCATAAATGTTTTATTCTACCAATATATTTTTGTTCCCATTTCTTATTTGCTTCATCACCACCAGGCATATTGGCACTTATCCATACGGGGGGAATTTTCCCTAACGATAATATTTTCTCTACTGTTTTAATTACCAGCAAATTTAAAGTAAAGCAGTTACATAAGGTGGAGGTTGGCGCTATCTTCTGTTCAAAATTATCAAATTTAACTATGGCATCTCCTAAAGGTAAGTAATTATCAATAAAAACATCAACAATTTCATATAAATTTTTACCACTCGGGTGTCGAGCAGGATGCTCTTTGGGTACATATTGAGCAAAGGAAGTAGAGGTGATGCCAATGGTCTTTAATCCTCTATGTTTTGCTTCTAACGCACAATCAATAGTCATAGAATTCATGCCATAGGCATTAACAATAATGAGTACCTCACCAGTTTTAATATCATAACTATCTAAAACTGACTTAGCATATCCAGGAGTTCTTTCTATAATATTGGAATGCTTTGCACCATGGACTAAATCTATGCCTGGATCCAATAAGGCATTAATAGGAACCAGCCCACCTGCTCTCCAGAAAACTTCCATAGCTGCCATATTAGAATGTCCACCAGTTCCGATAATATGCACTATCTTATCATCTATTATTGCATCACTCATTAACTGCGCCGCTTTATCAATAGAACTTTCCGATTGTGCTTTTATTTTATTAAAAATCTCACTAATCTTCTCAAAATAATATTCTGTCTCTTTACTCATTGCTTTAACTCCCTTCTAAAAAGTATTAATATGATTATTTTCATTGCTTTATATATAGCAGCTTATCTACTATTTTTTCTATAGTAAAAATAAGCATAAAAATAGCACAGCAGGGGACAGAAGCATAAGCATAACCTGTTGGGATATCCCACATATCAAAAGGTATTCTCATTCTAATCATAGTAATTTCATATCCCCTAAGAATAAGAACCAGGAAAAAGATAATCAATGAAAAATCAATGATTAAATTCACCTTTTGAAATAATGATTTGTCCATTTTTTTAATAAAGTAGTCCATTAATAAATGATCTTGATAATAGAATAGGATAGAGGTTCCCAGAAAAACCATCCAAATAAATATTAGTCGGGAAAGATCAGGTAACCACAACCAGCTTATTCCCCAAAAATACCTGAGAACAATCTTCACAACGTTTAGAATAAATAGTGCTAAGAAAAGAAGGCCTGTTATTAATTGCATTAAATTTACAAAATACTTTATTAAATTTTTCATAGCAATATCCTTAATTGACTAAAATATTAGGCCTGGTAGAAAAGTTACTAAACCAGGAATATAAGTAATTAAAATAAGTACAATAATTAAAGCAACTGTAAACGGCCATACATTTGATACCAAGCTCATAAAAGGAATTTTTGCTATCTTGGAAAGTAAAAATAAAAGTGCACCTATAGGCGGAGTTAATAAGCCTATCATTAGATTCAATACTACAATAACCCCAAAATGAACCGGATCAATGCCTAAATTTAATGCTGCTGGTAATAACACTGGGAAAAATATTAACATCACAGGAATGGCATCCATTATACAACCCATAAATAAGAAAAAAATATTTACTAGAAGAAGGAACTGCCAACGAGTCAGATTTAGATTTTCAATAAGTAAACTCAATTTTTCTCCTAACTGTTCGGAGGCAACTATATATTGATAACACCCAACTACAGCGAAAATTATCATTATAGAAGCAGAAAAGGATGCAATTTTAGAAAATATTTCCAAAATCTTTTTTAAATTTATACTTCTATATACAAAATAAGATATTAATAAAATATATAGATTAGCTAAAATTGCTACTTCAACCAGAGTAACAATGCCAAAAACAACACCAAAAATAATAATTAAAGGAGCAATTAGTGCCAAAAAATTGTCGCGAAACAATTTAATTAACATGCGGGGGTTCATCTCTTTTTTTATGATAGGATAATCCTTTTTGCGGCAAATTATATAAACCATAAAAGAAAGTATGGCTCCCATCATTAAACCAGGTATAACCCCACCTATAAATAATTTTCCGATAGAGATATTGCTTATTATGCCAATAAATATCATAGGTATACTGGGAGGGATTATAGGACCCATTACTGCTGCTGCAGCATTGATTGATGCTGAAAACTCTTTATCATATCCCTTTTCAGCCATTGTTGGTAATAGCACTGATGATACTGCACTGGCATCAGCTGGGGCAGAACCAGATACCCCCGCCATTATGACATTAACAACAATGGCTACGTAGGCTAGACCTCCCTTAAAACGACCAACAAAATATTCTGAAAAATCTGCTAACTTTTTAGTAATACCAGCTTGATTCATAAATTCACCAGCTAAAATAAAAAAGGGAATAGCTACCAAAGAAATATTATCTACTCCTGAAACAAGAGTAGAGACAATAATCCTCAAAGAATATTGACCCTGTATTAATATATAAATAAGGCTACTCATTCCCATTGCTGTCCAAATACTAAAACCTAAACCTATAAAAATAAAGAGCATTACAAATAAAAATATAATCATAATAAATTCCTATAGTTTGATCATAAAGATTAAAAAAAGACATACCTAATCAAATAAGCGAATAGCAGCACTAATTCTGCCATTCGCTTATGTTATAGTTTTACATATTCTTTATTTTTTCTAATAATCCTTCAGGCCATTTAGTCCCTTCATAATCATCAAAGACACCTTCCAGTTTCTTTCTAATAGATTCATTATCTGGGACAATAACAGTCATTTTATCAGCTAAGAAATCATATACAGAATTTAACCATTCCTGGGTTAATTCTGTTTCATAATTACCTGCTACCTCAGTGGCTTGAAAGATAAGTGCTTGTTCAGCAGTAGTAAGCTTATTCCAGGTTTCCAGTCCCATATAGAAGGTTTCTATATCACGGATATAATCTGTTTTCATGTAATAATCCTGAACTTCATACAAACTATTAGTGGCAACTACAATAGCCCCATTTTCCTGAGCATCTACTACCCCAGTTTTCAAGGCCATATAAAGATCAGCAAAGGGTACCTGTTGGGGTAAAGCTCCTAATGTTTCCATTGCTCTAATCACTGTAGGGCTAGCAGCAGTCCTAATTTTTAATCCTTTAAAATCATCGGCAGTTCTGACCGGTTTCTTTGAAGTGGTCAAGCCTCTTGGCGCTGTATCTCCATTCATATTAATAATCTTAATTCCTGTTTCCTGTTCAGCTTTTTCAATAATGGGCTTAAAGAAATCAGACATGAGGGCTCTTCTCATATGCTCATAGCTTCTGTAAATAAAGGGAATAGCGGTAATTTCAAATGCTTCACCACCTTTAATCCAGGCAAAGGTATTTATTCCA
Source organism: uncultured Atribacterota bacterium (assembly GCA_964525625.1). GTDB lineage: Bacteria > Atribacterota > Phoenicimicrobiia > Phoenicimicrobiales > Stramentimicrobiaceae > Stramentimicrobium. The sequence goes on from CAZGKY010000018.1 coordinate 4,353, forward strand.
CCATAAACCATCTCCAGATCACCAGTTTGCATCTGGACAAACATTTCCTGGGGATTACCTAGTTGACTATTGGGAAATACTCGAACTTCAAATCTTCCTTTAGACAAATCTTCTAAAACCTCTTTAAATTTTAAAGCAGCTTTATGTGTGGGATGATCAACTGCCCTAATATGACCTAATCTAATCACCTTGACTTCAGCAGAAAAGACTGAACTGGCTATTATACTAAATATAATGAGAAATGATATTAAAAAAATTATTAGCTTTTTCATATTTTTTATTCTCCTTAAATTTAACTTAATTAGATAGTTATTTTTAAATGTAAAAAAATTAAACTTGATTAAATAAGTATATTTCCAGCCCTATGAAGTTAAATCACCTCCAATTTTGTACCACATACCACCCCCAATACTCTTAGTTTTGGTTTTACCCTCCTTCATATTATTTTCAACCCAGTTTTTAGCTTCTGCAAAATGTTCCACAAGTCTTTTTTGAGTTAATATGGGATCTCTTAATTCGATAGCTTTCACTATCAAACGATGCTGATTAATAAAACTATTTCTATCTTTTGTCTGGTAGCGATGAAGTGCGGTCAAATTCCGTTGAATAGTGGCAAATATTTTGATTAAATCAATTAGTAAATTATTTTCTGAATGTCTATATAAAGAGCAATGAAATTCACTATGTAAATCAACTAGTTCTAATTCATCAGCATTATTTTTGACCAACAATTCTAATTCATTAATAAGGGAATTCAAATTTTTTATATCCAAACTATTATATTTTTCAATATCTTTAGTAATAAACCAGGACTCCAGACAAAATCTTACCTCAAAAACTTCCCAAAAATTATTTATATCGAGTTTAAGGCTATAAGGTAAATTCTTTAAAACAATTTCATAATTGAAATTCCTTACAAATCTACCTACACCTCTTTTCGTTTCAATAAGACCAATAGTTTCCAGTACTTTTAATGCTTCCCGAATTGCTGTTCTGCTCACTCCCAGTTGTTCCTCCAGTTCCTTTTCTGTAGGCAATAAATCACCAGCCTTGAAATCAGATTCCATAATATATAATTTCAATTGTTCTTGTACGTATTCTTGTAAACTTTTAAATTTCTTTAAAGTTCTCATATTAATCATTTTAGCTGAACTTAAAATATTCAAATTATTAAAAAGATATATGAATTATGATGTCATACAAGTTACATAAATTATAAAATAAATAGATTAGTTTTTCAAGGGCTCTTACTAATAATCTATCTTAAATTCAACTTTGCAAAATTAAAATATAAAAATCACATCCCGTTATTAAAACAAAGTACTGAATTTCAGTAATTATTAATCAATAATAAAATATAAGAAGAATAAAAATGTAGGTTTATAACAAATTATCTCTGTTTATTCTAACAAATAATTTAAATAATTTATTTGCTCTTCAAAAAAGGCAATTAAAATTACAGAAAAAATTGTTCATTGGTATATCAAACAAAAGAATAATTCTTAATATATAATCTACTATTCCGGTTTCATTGAGTAGTAAAAATGCCTTTTAATTGTCGGTCTTCCTAAATCTATAATTTAATTGGTTCCACAATAAAAATAGTCACCATTGGAGGGTGAGGCCAAAACGATCGGGTATTTGCCAGTTCAAGGATAGTTGATTATTAATCCGATAGATGATTTCTTTGCGGTTTTCCTGCCAATGGGACATATTATAGAAATTAACCTGTCCACCATAATTAAATTGAATTTTACCAAAATCCATCTGTAAACGGACATTGAAGAAGGGTTCAAAATTATTCTCTTTATACTGATATTGCAATCCTGCCCCAGTCCATAATCTAACAACATAGGAGCTGTATACATCATACTCAAACCAGCCTTTTAAAATTTCTTCCTCATAACGCAGGGCTACATTCGTGCGATAAGCTGGAGATAGTGACAATTGAAAGCCTGGTGGATATTTCTCACTAACACTCCCCCAGAAAGAAAAGCTATTATTTTCTCTTTTTGGTTCTATATTATCAAAACTTAAGGCAGGAATGCTAGCCAAGAGGGTGTGTAACCACATTTCTTCCCGATCATAAAGATGCTCCAGTTCTTTACCTCGCAATAATATCGGTACTAATAAATCAGTATCAGTAACTCCATGATGATTAGCAGAATAGCGTAATTTAGTCTGGATTATTTTTGGTGGATTCACTACCAAGACAATATCTCCAGCCCTTTTATTAGCAAGAAGCCTAAAAATATTTGGTGGGACAGCCGGATATTTACTCTCTTTGGTTAGAGATAGCCATTCTAAATCAGTTAACCATTCGCCCTGGTAACCATCTTTATAATAATTAAAGTAATCTTCTCCTTCAAACAGGTATCTTATTTTACCTTCTTCATTTTCTTCAAAAATTACTTTACTCCAAAGTGAATAGCCTATTACACGGTATGGATTGTAATTATCTCGATAAAAAGCAAAATCAATTTCAGTTTCTTGAATAATCTTTTGAGCAAAAAACTCCTTTAAGCTTACCTCTTTTAAATAAACATTGGGGAAAAAAAAGGCCTGTAACTTTTCTCCAATAACCCCTTTTATTTCTGAAACATGGTCAATATATGTCTCATTATTAAAGGACATCCCATGGTCACAATATAAAATAAGGTTAATGTTTTCCAGGTCTAATCTCTTTATCAATCTCCCAAAATATCTATCAAATCTTTTTATACTATTTAGATAGATCTTTTCCCCAAGCGCATGTCCGGTAGCATCAGTGGCAAACCAAATCAGTTCAATTACTCCATAGCTATCTAAAAGTTGGGGAATATTTAACATAGGCAGGTACATAAAGGTATCTATCCAGGGAATTCCATAAATAAAGCTAACTCTTGCTCTACGAGGAAGAGAAGAAAACAGATAAGAAAAGGTTTTTATATCTGATACTATCCTGTCTTTTTCCCGGTCATAATAGCCCCAGCCAACACTTTCTCCTCTTTCATTGCCCATTCCTTCTTTCAGTCGGGGATAAATAGTCTCTGTTCCTCCCGGGAATAAACTTAAACCATACTTAATCATATGTCCACTTTCAAAAACAGATTTAACATTAGGAAGATAACCTTCTTCCATATAACGAAAGAAAGAGGGGGAAGGAATGGCATCAAGATGAATTATGAGAAACTTTGGCCCTACTTTATTGCTAGCCATAGAAGGAAAATATAAAAGATATAAAAATAGGATGAAAAGTAATGGAAATAATATCGTCAGTATTTTTTGTTTAGTTTTAACAGGTGAAATCAACTCTGGACACCATCTCTGTTTCTTTTGGAGAACATTTCTACAAATCACTACTTCTACTCTTTGTACCATCCTTTTACTATTTGGAGCAAATTATTTTCACTCTTGCCAATCGGCTAATCAAATATTGTTTTGTCCAAAATGATGTTAAAATTTGACTTCCACACTTTCTCGGCTTTCTCCCTCTGCTGCAAAATAAGGTCTACTTTTAAATCCCAAGAGATTGGCTATAATAGAAGCTGGAACTTTAACAATACTTACATTATATTTCATAACTGTATCATTATAGAATTGGCGAGAAAATCCTATTTTATCTTCAGTTTCTTTGAGTTGTGTCTGTAAATCCAGAAATCCGGTATTGGCTTTTAAATCTGGATAACTCTCTGCCACGGCAAATAACCGCCCTAAAACTCCTGCTAATTGTGAATTTGCCTCCATTTTTTCATCAGGAGTTTGAGCAGATAGGTATTTGGTTCTGGCTTCAGTTACTTTTTCCAGTGTTTCTTTCTCATGCTGCGCATATCCTTTCACTGTGTTCACCAGATTAGGTATCAGATCAAATCTTCGCTTCAGCTGAACATCAATCTGTGCCCAGGCATTATCCACCCTGGCTCTTAAAGAAATCAAGCTGTTATAAGTTACTATCACCCACAGTGCAATTAAGATTAAAAAAATAAAAATAAAATTCATGTGCTTTCTCCTTTTTTACCTAAATTAATATCAAATTTAAATATCTAAAATCATCTGTATTAATAATATTACTATTAGAAGGCTCCGGCTCTGCCACCACCTCCACCACCTCCCCCTCTACCACCTCCAGAGGAGAATCCGCCACCTGAACCGGTAGAGGGTTTTACCTGAACAAAGGCATTACTAAATGCCCTATCAAAGGAGCGAAAAGCTGCTGAATTTAATTGCCCATTCTGGCTGGTCATATGATAAAGTAGGGTAGAATTCCTCACATTTATTTCTTGCTTAGCTAATATAGGCCTTAATTGAGCAATTACTTTTTCTGCAATGCCCAGAGATATGGCATAGACTAAATAATGTTCCCAGACTACCAGAGAAGGAATCTCGTAATCTTTCATATTACTGAAATGTAATAAAAACCTTTTAAAAGCCATCCACTTGTGATATTCATTAACTCCAGTTTGGGTCTTTTTCTTAATTATTGCTCCATAAATAATCAACCCTATACCGGTGAAAATAACCACAAACAATAGGGGTATAAATATATACCAGGGCTTTCTTAATAATAACACTATCAACATTAAGACAAAAATAAAGACCACCTCAGTCAGGACTATCTTTAGAGCAGCCTTTAAGGCTGGTTTTGATTCATTAAAATAATTATACTTCTTAAATTCATCTTGCACAGTCTTTTTCCACTGGTTATACTGGTTATAAAAAGAGTTTTGGGTCCAGGAGGACTGGGCAGTTTTTTTGGCATAACCTTCAATCTCTTGTAAAGAAATCGATTTACCATCTCCTATAGTGTAAATCAGCCAAGTAATTAAATATACTTCATGTTGCCGCAAGGTATTTATATCTTTTTCTAATAAGACAAAACGATAATCCTTCTTCTTACCAATTATTTCCTCTTCAATTCTTAAGTATCCTTTTCTAGTCAAATCCATTAAGGTAGCCATAATATCTTTAGTGCTAGCTCCCCGGGAACTTATTAAATGACTTAAAACTGCTGGAGTAATATCCTGTGGTAATTCCCGATAATAATCCAGTTGCAATTCCGGTCTAAGCTCTCGATCATATTTAAAATATAGGCGGATAGCCATTATAATATTAAAGAGAAAAATTAGCGGTATAAGTATCAGACCAAATACAAACAAATTTTGCTCTTGTTCTGAACTTTTAGCCCAATTCAACTCCTCTGCCATAATCTGTTCAAACCGTTCTTCAGCAATTACTTTGCGGGCATCAGGAACTAAAGCAATAGGAAAGAGAATTCTGGCTTCCAGCATTTCACCGGCAGGGAAACCATCTACCTTATAGAGAACAACGCTCTGCTCTTCGATTGATACCTCACCATGAGCAGGCCCATGCCCGAAAACTCTTAACTCCTCTTTTGAAACATCTTTCTGGGGGAAAAGCACCTCAATTCTTACCCGATTAATAGGTGAGGTATTGCTATGGTCAAAGAATTTCCAGTAAAACTCGGCAATATCATTATATTTTGTTATTACGTTTTTCAATTGATATTCCAGGAGAAAGGATTTTTTCTCATTTACTGACTGATCATAAATACGAAAAGTAATCATCCCCTCTTCCCTTTCCTGGGTAGTTTGTAATGTTATTTTTTGAGGAAAATATTGAGAGGCTTTAAAATATTCCAATCCATCAGAACCCTTAAGTCCTATACTTCTAATAATACCAGAAAAACTTCCAATAAATTCATAAGTAAATATTTCACTGACCAGTACATCTCCATTTTCTAGAATTTGCACCTGAGCCTGGTAATCAGTAATTTGAAAACTACGCTCCTGTTGGGCAAGACTGGGAAAGTAAAAAAAGACCACTATGGTTGAAAATAAATAAAGAAAAAGGAATAAATATTGATGTTTGAAGTTGTAGTTATTTATTGGTCTACCCTCCTTTTTATTTTGCGCAATTGATTTCAATAATGAGATACCTTTCTTAGATATAAATTTCTTTACTATAAATATATAAACTAAACTTATTCAGGATTAATTATACTACAAAAAAGTTTAATTAAGAAGAAAAAATAAAATTAAGACAAAAAGGCAATACAGGAGGAGATTAGAAAGGATACCGGTCTGTTTTTATACTTTTTCTGATTCTATATGAATGGTTGTTACTACATCCATATTATTATTAATTTTTTCTTCTAATTGGGTAGCAATCTGATGTGCCTGCCCCAGTTTCATTTCTGTCGGTAACATGATATGGAATGTTAGCTCTCGATGATCTCCATATCTATGTAAATGAACATGATGTAGCTTCACATTCTTGATGGTATTATCCTGCACAATTTTTTCTAATTCTCTAATAAATTCCTCCCCCGGTTCTTCACCAATTAACCTACTAACTGTCTTCTTAAATATCTCAAAAGATATTTTTGCAATAATAAGAGAAATAATGATTCCCACTATCCCATCAATCCACCAGAAGTAAGGGTTCAAGAAAATACCAATAACAATTATCAGTGAGGCAAAAGCATCGCTACGATGATGCCATCCGTCACTAATCAGGGCATCAGATTTAATTTTTTTACCCACACGTATCGAAACTTGAGCCATAACTTCTTTTACTACCATAGAAATGATAAAGATAATCAAGGCTACCCGATTATACTGAACGAATTGCCTTTGAACCAGGCGACTTGCTGACTCCATAAAAAAGTTAAAAGCAACCAAAGTAAGGATAATGGCAATAACCAGAGAAGATATTATTTCCATACGACCATGTCCAAAAGGATGTTCTTTGTCTGGTGGTTTACTGGCTATTCTGAAACCAACCAACACTATTATAGTGGTCAAGGAATCAGAAAGGCTATGCCAGGCTTCCGCAATAATGGCTATGGAATCAAGCTGTAAACCAACCCAATATTTAATAATTACCAGTAGTGTATTAGTAACAAGTATAACTATTGCTAATACTGTCCCCTGTTTAGTGCGCTGATTATTTTGTACTGTTGAAATATTCTTATTCAAATTTTTGACACCTTCCTGTCTGTTATATTAGACATCACACCTACCAAGAGGATATCTTTAAGAACCTCCCCAAGAGGTTTGATTTTTTCTTGCTAACCTTTTTTGTTAGACTCTTTGTCCTAAAATTTTACTGGACTACATATTTTTCTGGTTGCTATAACTTCCTTCTTTTAGAGAACAGGTAAAGATCTCCTATATAGCTTTTCTTAATCTGTTACATAGTAAATATCGCACCCGCATAGCGGGTAGCTTTAAGAACCCCTAAAAGAGGTTTAACTTCTTTGCTTTTTTTCTTGCCATCTTTTATTTACACCTTATATCCCTAATCTTTTTTAAGCAATAGTACTTCCCACTTTAGACTTCAGGTGCCCTATTATCATCAAGCCTATTTAAATCTTTTTATGGTAAAACCATTTTATTTAACCATTACCACCTTCTAAGAAGGTGATTTTTTATGGTTAAATAAAATCAATTTATTTCCCTATTACTACCTTCTAAGAAAGTAGTATATTATTGTTTAGTAAATTATGATACTATGAATTTTTGGTTATATTCTGTCTTTTCCCAAAGACATAAAAAAATATAGCAGCTGACATAGCCATTATACTGCCAAAGATAAAAGGCGCACTGATGCTCACATAGCTCCAGAGCAGCCCAGCAATCCAGGAAGCAAAAAAAGTACAGACACCGATGGTGGTTTGATAAATACCAAAGGCAGTCCCGGCCTTTTCTTGAGGGACCAGATTTGAGATATAAGCCTTTCCTATCCCTTCAGTCAAAGCCATATAGATTCCATAGAAAGGGAAAAGTAGCCAGAGAAAAAGATTTCTGGTAATCATTCCAAAAAGGAGATAGATGATGGCAAAAAGTAAAAAACCAGAAAGAAGTATTTTTTTCGGTCCGATCTTGTCAGAGATAATGCCAGCTGGTAAGGAAAAGATGGCATAGATAAAATTAAACAGTACATAAAGCACCATTACCATGGTTACCGATAAACCTAACTGCTTTGCTCTTAAGATTAAAAAGGCATCTGAACTATTACCTAACGCAAAAATAAAGCTGATAAAAAGAAAAACTTTAAAAGAAGGGTCAAGGTCTCTCCATTTAAACTGTAAACCAGCAGAAGAAACTAGTTCTTTTTTCTTCTCTTGAACAAAAAATAATAATAAAATTACCCCTATAAAGGCAGGGAAAAAAGAAAGTAAGAAAATAAGGCGATAATTTTCATTTAAATATCTTAAAGCCAAAATAGCCAATAGAGGTCCTATCACTGCTCCCATAGTATCCATAGCTCGATGGAAACCGAAAGCCCTTCCCCGCTTTGCAGGCTCTGAGCTTTCAGTAATTAGGGCATCACGAGCTGAAGTCCTGGTTCCCTTTCCAAAACGGTCTATAAAGCGAGCTAATAACACCACTGGCCAGCTATAGGCCAGGCTAAAGGTGATTTTAGAAAATGCTGATAAGGAATAACCTGAAACTACAAAAGGTTTTCTCTTTTGCAATCGGTCAGACATCCAGCCGGAAATAACTTTTAAAATACTAGCAATAGACTCTGCGATACCTTCTATTAGACCGACAATAGAAACCGGGGCTCCCAGGATACTGGTCAGAAAAATAGGTACCAGGGGATAGATCATCTCTGAGGCAATATCATTAAAAAAACTAACTAATCCCAAAATAAAGACATTTTTAGGGATACCAAGTTTATTTTTATCTATTGCCACTTCATTTCCCTTCTCCAACTTTCTACACTCTTCATCCATTTAAATTTATCTTCAGGTGAATAACAATATAACAAATCAAGGCTATATTTCCTGGAACTGTCTCCAGCTCTTCCAGGCTGACCTGGAATAGTCCAATAAGTCCAATACTATCATAGTGTATAGAAAAGTAGGAAACAAAAAGGAATTTTTGATATAATCATTTTAGTATAATAACAGATTATAAGTCTAAAGAGGACTAAATTCAAGCCTTAAGGGAAAGGATCGGGCATTCATGAAAGCAAATCCATATAAACAAAAAATTTTCCTATTTGTAGGTTTAACCTTTTTTCTCAGTTATTTGTTAATCTTTCTCTATCTAAGCTTGGGGGGCAAATGGATTATGCCTGGTTCCCTAATTGTAGCCACAACTTATATGTTTATCCCTATGCTGACTGCAATTATTGTTCAGAAGGTTATGTATAAAGAAAACATTAAGGAGCCCCTGGGAATCTCTTTTAAATTAAATCGTTGGTTTTTAATAGCATGGTTACTGCCGGTTATTATCACCTTTCTTACCCTGGGAATTAGTTTACTTTTACCCTTTGTAGAATATTCTCCAGAGATGGCCGGTTTTTATGAAAGACTTGCGTCTACTTTGAATCCTGAACAAATGGCCCAAATGAAAGCTCAAGCTATGGCCTTTCCTCTGCATCCCTTCTGGATTGGTCTTTTACAAGGACTTGTGGCCGGAATAACTATTAATGCTATTGCCGGTTTTGGTGAAGAATTGGGATGGAGAGGATTTCTGCAAAAAGAATTAGATTATCTGGGCTTCTGGAAATCCTCAATAGTTATCGGTTTGATCTGGGGTATATGGCATGCTCCCATTATCCTTCAGGGACATAACTATCCGGAACACCCTCAGGCTGGTGTTTTTATGATGATCATATTTACCTTACTTATTTCACCAATATTCAGCTATGTTCGTCTAAAAGCGAAATCGGTTATTGCCGCGGCTATTATACATGGTTCTTTAAATGCCACCACCGGTTTACCCCTTATGGTCATCAAAGGTGGAAATGACCTATCAGTAGGAATAACTGGTCTGGCTGGCTTTATTGCTCTAAGTCTGGTTAATTTAGGGCTTGTTATTTATGATCGCTATTTTGCTCAGGAAAAAATTATGAGCAATAAATCCATCGAAAATTAAGAAAACTAGAATTGGATTATGAAAAAAGTGTTAATTTTGATCTGCTGCAAGCACAATCTGATTATTTCTATTAGCATGGTCCATATGGAGGTGGCTCTTTCCTTTTTTGTGCATCAGCAGGTTTCTGCAAATACTTTTCAGGGTTCTCCTCAAAATCCTTCTGACATCCCAGGGCACAAAAATAATAGGTTTTACCTTGGTATTCACTTTTGTACTTGGCAGTTTTTTCATCTACTTTCATCTTACAAACCGGATCTATAGTCATCTATTCATTCCTCCTTTCCTATATTATTTCATCTTACTTTTAATCACCAAAATGCTCTTTTTTATATTTAACCAGCAGATCTAATACTTCTTCTTTGCATTGTCCGCATACCGTTCCTACTTTAGTTCTTTCTTGTAATTCTATATATGTTCGGGCACCGTCTAGTACTGCTTCCTCAATTTCTCGGTCACTAACATTCATACATTGGCATACTATGTGAGCTTCTTCTTTCTTAATCTTATCCTCCATACCATTTCTTCTGTAATAATCATTTATTGCAGCTCTTAGGGCTTTATCGCCCAATACTGAACAGTGCACTTTATGTTCCGGTAATCCTCCCAGCTGTTGAGCAATATCTTTTGGCGAGATATGATAAGCATCTTCCAGAGTCATTCCTATAACCATCTCCGATAAAATGGAAGTACTGGCAATGGCACTGGCACAACCATAGGTTTTCCATTTACAGTCAGTAATAACACCTTTATTTTTGTCTACTTTAATAACTACCATCATCTGATCACCACATTTTATATTACCAACAATCCCTTTCCCATCTTCCTGGTAAGTTTCTTCATTCTGAAGAATATTGCGAGGATTCATAAAATGTTCTTTTAATTTTTCTGAATAAACCCATTCTACTTTATTATTCATTTTGACCCTCCCCCGCTTCAACTGTGGACATACTTCTTATTCTCTTGATTATTCCCGGTAGCACCTCAATCATATAATCAACATCCTCTTCAGTTGTATCTCTACCCATGCTTATCCTGATTGATCCATGAGCATATTCTACAGGAATACCTATGGCCAGCAATACGTGAGAAGGATCTAGAGAACCAGAGGCACAAGCCGAACCGGTAGAAACTGCTATTCCAGCAAGATCAAGATAAAGCAATATTGCTTCACCTTCTGCTCCGGGAAATGAAACATTCAAAGTATTAGGAAGGCAATCTTCGGGATGACCATTGAAGTAAACATGCTCAATCTTATTTTTCAATCCTTTCCTTAGTTTTTCCCTTAACAGTAATAATCTCTGGTAATCAGAAGGCATCTCGGTCTTGCGTATCTCTGCCGCTTTACCAAAACCTACTATGCCTAAAGTGTTTTCTGTTCCAGCTCTACGACCACTTTCTTGATGCCCTCCTCGAATTAAAGGACAAAACGGTGTTCCTTTACGTACATATAAAGCACCTATCCCCTTGGGTCCATAGATTTTATGAGCAGAAAGAGTAAGAAAGTCTACTTCTAAATCATTAACATCAATAGGGATTTTTCCAACAGCTTGAACAGCATCAGTATGGATTAGACTACTATATTGATGGGCAAGACGTGCAATTTTCTTAATATCCTGGATAGTTCCAATTTCATTATTAGCCGTCATAATAGATATTAATGCTGGTCCTTTTTTCAACTGCTGTTCTAATTCTTCCATTTTAATCTTGCCATAATTATCTACATTAAGATACGATATCTCAATACCTCTATCTGATAAACATTTTACGGTCTCCAGTATACAAGGATGCTCAATAGTTGAAGTAATGATTCTTTTATATTTAATAGTCTCAGAAGAACAATTGCATTGCTGGGAAGGACAGGCTAAAATAAAAAGAACAGTATTATTCGCTTCTGAACCTGAACCAGTAAATATAATCTCCTCTGGACTACAACCAATAAAGGAAGCTACTGCTTCCCTTGCTTCTTTTACCATTATCTTAGCAGCACGACCAAATTGATGTAAGCTGGAAGGATTGCCAAAGACATCCATTGCTTTGATCATTTCTTCCTTTACTACAGGATGTAAAGGAGTAGTAGCATTATTATCCAGATAAATTCTTCTCATGACCATATTAACTATTCTCCTTGATAATATTATTTTATTAAATTAATTTAAGGAGGACACTTTCCACATATAGATCTAAATAAGGTAGTACTTAAATACCGGTCTCCTCTATCCGGTAAAATAGTGACAATTATTCCTTCCTTCATTCTTTTTGCCATTTCCAGGGCGCCTACTACTGCAGCACCGCCTGACATACCAACAAAGACTCCTTCTTGATAAGCAAGTTTATTAGCCATAAGGTAAGCTGGATCATCCTGAACAATAATTTTTTCATCCAGTTGATTAAAATGAAATATTTTAGGTATCATAGATTCTTCCATATTTTTAAGTCCTTGAATAGCATGTCCCTTAGTTGGTTCAACACCAACTATTTTCACTTCAGGCTTTTTTTCTTTTAAGTATCTAGCTACTCCCATTAAAGTTCCTCCAGTACCCATCCCAGCAATAAATACATCTATGTTACCCTCAGTTTGAGTAAAAATCTCTGGTCCTGTTGTCTCATAATGAGCCAGGGAATTGTTTTCATTTTCAAACTGGTTAGGCATATAGTATTTATCTGGATGGGTATTAATAAGACTATGTGCTTTTCTAATTGCTCCATCAGTCCCTTCACCAGCAGGAGTAAGTATTAATTCTGCTCCATAGGCTTCAATAACTCTTTTTCTTTCCATACTTACACACTCAGGCATACATAGAATGACTTTATATCCCTTAACTGCCCCGATCATAGCCAGAGCTATACCGGTATTACCAGAGGTGGGTTCTAAAATTATTTTCCCCTTTTTTAGTTCACCTGATTCTTCTGCTTTTTTAATCATATAATAAGCTGGTCTATCTTTTACCGAACCACCAGGGTTACAACCTTCCAGCTTTCCAAAAATCCTGACCCTTTTATTTTCTGTAATATGCTTTAATTCTATTAGTGGAGTGTTCCCAATTGCCGATAAAATATCCATATTTTTCATTCTATCTAAATGCTCTTTATTTACTTGGTATTTAGCATACCATTCATTGATAATGTCCAGATGTGCTTTTTCCAGTTTTTTCATATATTTTATTAAATCCTCCTAGTGCTTGCTGCTCAATTATTTATTTTTTGTCTCTATTAAATCTTTTAAAGTAATGGAACTAAGAGTGGTAGAAATTTGTTCATATAGTCTTTCCCAGATATTACGAGTTACACAATTAGAAAATCTGCTACAAATAGAAGGATTCTTTACACATTCTACCGGGCTTAAGTTTCCCTCTAATGCGTGTACTATATCTTTTATAGTGATAAAATCAGGTGATTTTGCTAATTGATATCCACCGTGAGCCCCCCGGATTGCACTAATCAATCCACTTGCTTTAAGGAGAATTACTAAATGACTTAAGTATTTCTCAGAAATTTCTTCTTCTAAGGCAATATCCTTTAAAAAAATCGGTCCTTTATCATAATTTAGAGCGAGCTTCAACATTAATCTTGTCCCATAGCGAGAACGTGTAGATAATCTCATCAAAAAGTTTTATACTCCTTTTGTACTACTAATACTATTCTTTTAGTAGTAATTTACTATAAATAAATAAGATTGTCAAATTATTCTACAACTGATTTGCAAGGGGAACCCGTCACCTTAAAAACCCTGTGTAAGTATTTGGTATTGAGCAACCATAGATAGTATGTAGAATTATTATCTGGCAATATGTTAAAGTAATAGATTTTTTTAAAATTCCGACATAGTAACATATTAATTCTTCTAATTAAATACAGAAATGGGGTCTCCTGGTCTTGCTATTCCTCCCTTTAAAACCCGAGCAAATACTCCCTCTTTAGGCATGATACAATTGCCTATTTTCTTCTTAATTTCACAGTCCTGATGACAAGTTTTTCCAATTTGTGTAATTTCCAATAAAATATGTTCTCCAATTTTTAATCTTGTTCCTATTGCTAGTTCAGCTAGCATAATACCTTCAATTGTCAAGTTTTCTGCAAAATCACCGAATTTAAATTTATATTTATAACCGTTTCCAGTCATTTTATTAATGCTTTCCATTCCCAATAAGCTTATCTGGCGATGCCATCTTCCTGAATGGGCATCCCCTTCTAATCCATAATCTTTTATTAATTTCCCAGACCTAATCTGTTTTTTTACCGTTCCCTTTTCGACACTTTGGCATACAGCTAAAACTTTTCCCATTATTTTTTTTCTCCATATACAGTAACACTTAATACTGTTTTTCCAATCTCTTTAATTGTTTCTTGATACAAATTATGTTGTTCGACAATTACTTTTGCAGAAGGATCATTAACAATACAATCAAGAGACATATATGTTTCCTTTATTATCTTAACATTTTTAAATCCTGCTTGTTTAATATTCTCAATATATTCTTCTCTTATAAGAGCTCCTGAAAGACATCCAATGTAAGCATCTATGGAGTTTTTTATCTCGTTTGGTAATTCTTTCAATAACACTATATCCGAAACAATCATTCTTCCACCAGGTTTCAATGCTCTGAATGCCTCTGAAAAAACCTTTTTCTTATCAGGAGAAAGGTTGATTACACAGTTTGAAATAACAACATCTACAGTATGGTTAGCAATAGGTAGATTTTCAATTTCACCAAGTCTAAATTCCACATTGTTATAATTACCTTTAATGGCATTATTCCTGGCTTTATCAATCATTTCCGGGGTCATATCTACTCCAATGACTTTTCCTTTAGAACCAACCTTACTAGCAGCTAAAAAACAGTCAAAACCAGCTCCAGAACCAAGATCCAACACTACTTCTCCTTCTTTTAAATAAGAAAAAGCAATGGGATTACCACATCCCAGACCAAGATTAGCACCTTCTGGAACAAGTCTTATATCTTCTTCGCGATAACCAATTTCTTTACTAATATTTTCTACTATATTGGTATTGTCGCAGCATGATTTTACAGTATTACAATTACAACATGAACTTCCTTCTCTAGCAATTTTTGCATAACCTTTTCTAATGACTTTTTTAATTTTTTTCTCATTTAACATCTATAACATTTCCTATCTATTTTATATTTATTTCATTTATTTTCTCAATACAAGTTGTATAATTTAAAAAAATAGAAATTAATTTCCAAAGCACACCCCGATTTCCCGGCCTGTCTTAATAAGTTCATGATCGATCGGGACTAAACGGGGACCAGTGGCAACCTCTTCTAAGGGGAAATCTGCCAAGTGGTCGCCTTGAACACTCACCATTTGACCATAACGCTTTTTGATAATTAAGTCCACTGCTTTAGAACCTAAGCGAGTGGCTAGCACACGATCAAAAGGTGTAGGGGTCCCGCCACGCTGTAAATGTCCCATAACTACGGAACGGGTTTCTAGATCAATCATTTTTTCCAGCTGTTCACCTAAAATAAAGCTAATCCCACCTAACCGAACTTGCTCAGAACTGTCCCGTACTACTCTTTTCACTATAGTTTCTCCTCCTTCTGGTTTAGCCCCTTCAGCAACTACAATAATACTGAAATGGCGCCCTCTTTTTCTTCTTTTATTAATATAATCTATAATCTTATTAATCTGATAAGGAATTTCTGGAATTAAAATTACATCTCCCCCTCCTGCTATTCCAGAATAAAGGGCAATCCACCCTGCTTTACGTCCCATTACTTCAATGATCATGATACGATGATGTGACTGAGCAGTGGTATGAATACGATCTATTCCTTCTGTAGCAATAAAAACTGCGGTATTAAATCCAAAGGTAATATCAGTGCCTTTTATATCATTATCAATAGTCTTGGGTACCCCAATAATAGGTACTCCTTCCTGATAAAAACGATGGGAAATCCATAGAGTACCATCACCACCAATACAAACCAGACATTCAATATTTAAGGCCTCAATATTTTTTAAAACATCCTTAGAGCGGTCTTTATAGATTAGCTGGTTTCCTTTTTTAATTGCATAATGGAAAGGATCGGCTTTATTGGTTGTACCTAGTATAGTTCCTCCCAAAGTAAGAATTCCAGAAACATCATCATAGTTCAAAGTTCGATATTGATTATTAATCAATCCCTCATATCCATCTTTGATTCCGATTACTTCCATATCATGTTCCAGAATTGCCTTCTTGGTTATGGCTCTAATGACGGCATTAATACCAGGACAATCCCCTCCCCCAGTAAGAAGAGCAATCCTTCTCTTTTTACTTTTATTCATAAATTATCCTCATATCCTTTTCTTAATATTTTATTATTTATTTTCAAACTGAGATTTTCAATTGCTTTTTATTAGGATTATTTTTTCCTTTATGTTATTTGTAAAAATCGTTAACATCAAAAGTTCTTTTACTGCAAATACAATAAAGGACAAAATTATATTAACCAGCTTTCTCTTTCTTTTGTAGAGCAATATCTTTTACTGTGGCATAGGGATGAGAATATCTATCGGTTTTGAAGGTAAATGATTTAACACCTGGAATACTGTTAATTTGTACCGCTTTAACTGGACAAAAGTTAATACAGGCATAACACATATAACAGAATACATTTTTCTGCCATACCGGTCTTTTATCCCTCATCTTTATTTTTTGTGCTAAGCATATTTCCTCGCAAATACCGCAACCGATACATTTATCATCTGTATAGAAATAATTTACTCCTCCGATATATTCAGAAAAAGCCATACCCCAGAGAACAGCCTTTTCTAATAGATAATTAATAATAGGATGATAGGAAAAACCAATAGCATATTCCATATCCTTTTCCCGGCTAATCCTTTTATTAAGTATAATATTTTGAATTGTGTTTAATCTTTTTTGCACAATTGTTTCTAATCTAGCTATTTCATCAGCATCAGGACTTTGATAGGATTTATTTTTCGGATCATTTAAACCCATAGTAAGAATAAAATGGGCATGTAGGCGTTTTTTCTTTCTGGTTAATAGTTTATCCATCAGTTCAAATCCTCTGAAAAAAGTAGCACCACGCGTAGCAATAGCAAAAATATATTCTGCTTTACTGATATCGGCTTTCTTAAGAAACCTTTTCACCGCTATAGGAATTGTCAAGGCATGTACCGGAAATACTAAGCCTATTATTTCAGCATTAGTTTTTATAATATCTCTCTTTAATTTACTTACTATAGGAATAAGTAAGGAATTTGGAATCAACTTCTGCATTTCCCTTGCCACATATAATGAATTACCAGTTCCGGAAAAATAATAAATCTCTGTTTTCATTATCTCTACCTTTATTAATTATTATTAATAAATTATTCTGGTTAAGAGTAGTACAAGAATAATTTTTATTATACTACCAATATATACTTAATTATTATACAACATTATAATACACCTTAAAGAACTAATACTAACTTAAGGCAATGCATTAATTTTGTTATCTTGATTGGTCAAATTATTGCCACTTCTTTTTTCTAAGGTGCTCCTGTAAGATATTTTTATATAATTTACCAGTCTGTCTATCCTTTTTCCTTTTTTCAAAATAAGACATTTCATAATAAGCAGATTCTTTTTTCATCTTGATATAATTATTATATCTTTCCGGAGAAAGAGTACCAAAAGCTAAGGCAGCTAATATTGCACATCCTTTTTCTATAGTATGAGTACAATCTTTAAAAAGACACTTCTGAGCTAAATTTGATATTTCCTGGAAAGTTTCACTTATACCTTTTTGAGAATCTATCAAACCAAGCTCACGCATGCCGGGAGTATCAATTATGGTTCCTTTCTGGGTAAAATTAATCAATTGCCGATTGGTGGTAGTATGCTTTCCTTTTCCGTCTCTCCTTACTTCCTGTGTTTTGAATTTATCTGTTTCCAAAATATGATTGATAAGGGTAGTTTTTCCTACTCCTGACGAACCAATTAAACAACAAGTTTTTCCCATTTCCAGTA
Organism: uncultured Atribacterota bacterium; assembly: GCA_964525625.1. Lineage (GTDB taxonomy): Bacteria > Atribacterota > Phoenicimicrobiia > Phoenicimicrobiales > Stramentimicrobiaceae > Stramentimicrobium. Next base: position 22,233 of record CAZGKY010000018.1, read on the forward strand.
ACTCGAATACCTGAATCAAGTTATGCTTATTCAAATTACTGAAGGCTATCACCCTGACTCCTGGTATAACAGAGAGCACATCTGAAATTTTAACCTCTAATTCTGTTTGTAATAATAAATCACTCTTACTTAACAGAATAATCGGTTGAATATTCCCCTCTTTAACAATGGTTATATAGCGTTCCAGCCGACGGAGGCTGAAATCCTGATCAAGCGACTGAATAATTAAGGCAATATCAACATTGGCAGCAATCAACTGATAAGCAATTTTTTTGCCAGGCTTTTTCCGCTTTAAGATTGTTCTTCTTGGAATTATCTCATGAATAATAGCCAAATTATTCTGATTAAAGAATTGGGCATATACCCAATCTCCAACTGTGGGATAATCTAATTCTGTTTCAATTTTGTACATCAAATTACCAGATAGTTCAGCCAGGACTTCCTCAGATCCCTTTTGTACTGAAAAACAGTTTTTATGTACTCCAGAAATCCTCGCAATCTGAAAATCTTTTTGTTTTAACTCTTTACTTTTGGCTATAACCCATCCAGGAATACTTTGATTTTGTATATTCATTAATCTTATGCTCGCTTTTTAAAATAATATTCTCGCTAT
>CAZGKY010000019.1:0-2650 GCA_964525625.1 uncultured Atribacterota bacterium
CCCCCACCCTATCCTACACTCTTTCCCTACACGACGCTCTTCCGATCTCAACATCTTGGAGAGGTTTTTGGAATTGACCGCTTTGCTACTGTGATATTTATTGTTATAATGTTTTTTGAAATTTTCTAAAAATAAAAAGCCTGAATTTAAGGAGACTCATAATGGTAGGAAAAAGGATAACAGATCTTTTTTTAAAAGCATTTGATCAACATTATGAAATATATCCTTGTTCTGTAAAGGAAAGGGATAAATGTTATTTTTTTATGGTTAAAGATAAACAAAAAAAATACCTGGTTGTTGCCGGTTGGCCAAGTAAGTTACAGGAATTAAATTTTAATGCTCAGGAAGAAAAGAAGATAATTAACAGCGAGCAGGATTTTTTATTCCAAATCTGCCCGGTAACCCATAGTAATTTAATTCCATTACGTCTTATTCTGAACTATCTTAAACCAATGTGTAGTAATAAATTTCCTTTACCTTCTTTTGGTACGGGAGATAGATTGGGTATCGCTACCCCCGCTCATATTCAAGCTTTTCAAGGGAAAAGTATTTTTCCCATTTTAGCCCAATTATCTACCCGAGAAATTACCAGAACCGAAAGCAGTTTACAAAGGGTAATGGATAATGCCATCTGGGGATGTTTTGAGATGGGTTTTGAAGGGCCTTTTGGTTCAGATGCTGATCATATAAAAGATTTTGATAATCTTCAGGAAGCAATTAATTGTGGATTTACACTATATACCTTAGATCCCTCTGATTATATTAATAATGAGCTAATTAACTACAGCAGAGAAGAGATTAGACAGAAGTATCTGGGATTACCAGATAGGCGAGAAATTGAACAGAGATATCTTGATCGAGAATTTCAAATAGGTAGTAAAAAATTGTACTTTGATCAGGATAATTTAGCAGAAATTACCTTAACCTATGGTGAAGCAATCAAGTATGTGGTTAAATGTTACCAATTCTTAAAAGAAAAGAATAGGGAAGATTTTGAACTGGAAGTATCTATTGATGAAACCCCTCATCCTACTTCTCCTTTGGCTCATCTCTGGATTGCCTCTGAATTACACCACTCTGGTGTTAATTTCCAGAATTTAGCTCCTCATTATCTGGGGGATTGGGAAAAGGGTATTGAGTATATTGGCAACATAGATACTTTTAAAGAAGAGTTTAAATTGCATTTCCAAATAGCTTCCCAGATGGGAGGTTATAAACTATCCCTCCATTCCGGGAGTGATAAGTTTTCAGTATATCCTATTTTTGCCCATGAAACTGGTCATATGTTCCATATTAAAACTGCCGGTACCAGCTGGTTAGAGGCAGTCAAGGTTATTGCCCTTTGTCAGCCAGATTTATATAGAGAAATTCATAATTTTGCTTTATCATGTTTTGATAGAGATCGTTTTTCTTACCATCTCTCTACAAATTTAAAGAAAATACCTGATATGGAAAGAATAAAGGATGAGGACCTCATAAACTTATTTTCTAATAATCATGCCCGACAATTGATTCATATTACCTATGGTTCAATTTTAAGGGAAAAGGATAGAGAAGGAAGATATAGATTCAGAGATAGAATTTACCAAACATTGTTTCAACATGAGAAAACTCATTATCAAGCTGTTTTTCAGCATATCAGACACCATTTAGATTTATTAAGTCTTTAAGTAGAATATTTAATTTCAATAGGTATAGATAATTACAGGGAGGAGTAATTAAATATGAAGGATATTTTACAAAAATTTAGTCTAAAGGGGAAGACAGCAGTTATTACTGGTGGAGCTGGAATATTGGGATCAGTAATTGCCAGAGGATTGGGTCATGCTGGTGCCCGGATTATTATAGCTGATATTGTCGATACAAAACCGTTGATAGATAATTTGGCAGAGGAAGGAATTGAGGGGAAGGGATATTATCTGGATGTAATGGATAGGGAAAAGATAAGAACCTGTAAGGATGAAATTATGAAACATTTTCCTCAGGTAGATATATTGATTAACGCAGCTGGTGGAAATCAAAAAGAGGCAACTACCTCTGAAGAGTTGTCTTTTTTTGATTTGCCGGTGAAAGCCTTAGAAAAAGTAATAGGGCTTAATCTTTTTGGTGGAGCTATTCTGCCAGCACAGGTATTTGGGAAAGAAATGTTAAAGAATAAGGAGGGAGGTTCTATCATAAATATCTCCTCAATGGCGGCATTTCGTCCTTTAACTAAAGTAGCGGGTTATTCAGCAGCTAAGGCTGCGGTAAGTAATTTTACTCAATGGCTAGCGGTACACTTTGCCCAGGAATATAGCAACAAAATCAGGGTAAATGCCTTAGCACCAGGGTTCTTTCTTACTACCCAGAATCGTTATCTGCTTACCACCGAAGATGGTCAGTTGACCCCAAGAGGAAAGCTGGTTATAGCTCATACTCCTATGGGTAAATTTGGGGACCCTGAAGATTTAATAGGAGCCTGTATCTGGTTAGCATCTGATACCGCTCGTTTTGTTACCGGCATTGTATTACCTGTGGATGGCGGCTTTAGTGCCTTTTCGGGAGTGTAGTTTAGTATCTGGGGGTCAGTATTAGGTATCGAGTTTAAAATATAGTAATTAGTAATCAATAAAAAATAACAAGTAAAAATATAAATAAAACGATTAATACA
>CAZGKY010000019.1:2660-5538 GCA_964525625.1 uncultured Atribacterota bacterium
CTATTAATACATATAAAAAATTAAAATGAGGCAATAGCAAAAAAGAAATTCCCTATTTTGCATTATATTGTTTTGGAATGTTATACAACATAGGAAATAGATTATTCTATTTTTAAGCTAAAAACTGAAAGCTAAAAACTATAAACTTTTTAATGAAGGAGGAGATTAAATGGTAAAATCACAGATTGGATTAATTGGATTAGGGGTTATGGGTCAGAATTTAACTCTGAATATGGAGGAGAAGGGTTACTCTGTTTCGGTTTATAATAGAACAGCTGTCAAAACAGAAGAGTTTGCTCAAGGTAGTGCCAAAGGGAAGAAGATAACACCCACCTATTCCCTGGAGGAGTTTATGTCTTCTTTAGAAAGGCCGAGAAGAATAATACTGTTGGTACAGGCAGGAACGGCCGTTGATGATTTTATCGAAAAATTAATTCCTTTAATGGATGAGGGGGATTTAATTATTGATGGGGGGAATTCCTTTTTCAAAGATACTATCAGAAGAAATAAATATTTGGCAGAAAAAGGCTTTCTCTATATAGGTACGGGAATTTCTGGCGGTGAAGAAGGTGCCTTAAAAGGACCAGCCATTATGCCTGGTGGCCAGCTTGAAGCCTATCAGCTGGTTGAGGACCTTTTTGCCAAAGTTGCAGCAAAGGCTAGAGATAATAAACCATGTGTTTCTTATATTGGTCCACATGGAGCCGGTCATTTTGTCAAGATGGTACATAATGGAATTGAATATGGAGATATGCAACTGATCGGGGAATGTGTTTGGACCTTAAAAAATGCTTTAGGACTGTCTTCTGAGGAAATTGCTCAAATATTTCAGCAATGGAATAATTCTGATGATGTTCTCTGTTCCTATCTGGTTGAAATTACAGCAGATAGTATGAGAGAAAGAGATAAAAAAGGAGATTACCCCTTAGTCGATGTAGTAGCAGATATAACTCGTATGAAAGGTACTGGCACCTGGACAGTACAAAGCGCTTTAGAATTATTGGTTCCCATTCCTACCATTACTGCTGCTGTCTTTTCCCGAGAGATGTCTCAGGATAAAGAGTTGAGGATTAAGTTATCCCGGATGTTACCTTCTTATCGGAGTAGAAAAAGTAGTCTAGGAAAGAGTGAATTTATCCAGATTGCTCATGATGCTCTTTATTTGGCTAAATTATCTTCTTATGCCCAGGGAATGGCCTTATTACAGGCAGCATCCAGAGAATATCAATTTGATTTAAATTTGAAGAATATTGTGGAAGGATGGCGTGCCGGTTGTATTATTCGGGCTCAGTTTTTAGATGAAGTCACCAGAGTATATCAAGAAAATCCTGATCTAATAAACTTGTTAGCGGCACCTCGTTTCCAGCAGGTAGTAAAAAATAGTCTGGGTAAATTGGCAAACTTTATTGACCTTGCACACCAGGCGGGAGTACCTGTACCGGCTATGGATAGTTCATTTGATTACATCTTACAACTAAGTAGCTCTATAATGGTTTCTGCTCAAGTAGCAGCAATTCAGAGGGATTATTTTGGGGCACATGGCTATTTCAAGTTAAAAAGCCCTACTAATCCCGAGATATTACTTAATAAGGAAAACGAGTGGAAAGAATTTCATACTCAATGGATGCTTCCCGAAAGACCGGAAGAAGAACTGTGAAATAGTATAGTTTATTGTGTATCCTGTATATCGTAAATAAAAATTCAGAAAAATGTTAACAGAAGAGTAATCATTCTGGAGGAAATAATATGTTATCAATGGAAGATATAAAAGGCGAATTGACCGATGTACAATTGGAGGAAATGGTCAGGGAAGCTTTGAAGGATTTTCACCAGATAAGGAAAGTCTTATTGATTCACCCGGACTATTCCCGGGTTGATTTTACTGATAGATTAGTTCCTATTCTTTATCGAGAGCTGAAAAAGAAGAATCTAATACAGATAGACAGCCTTAATGCTGGCGGGACTCATCGTAAAATGACTGATCAGGAGATAAGAAGCAAATTAGGAATAAGAGAGGGTATTGTTTTTACTAATCATTATAATCATCAGTTTGATAATCCTAAACAGTTAGTTCAGGTAGGAGAAATAGATTCTTCTTTTGTTTCTGAACAGACTGGACAACAATTAAGACAATCTATACCAGTAGTGGTTAACAGACTAATTCTGGAGGGGGATTATGATTTAATTATCGCCTTAAGTGGTACTTCTCCCCATGAATCTGCTGGATATGCTGGTGGATTAAAAGTATTCTTTCCCGGAATTTCTGGTCCCGAAGTTATAGACTTATTGCACTGGGCTGCAGTATTAGTTGGTATACCTGATATTATTGGTTCTATTGATAATCCAGCAAGAAGGGTTATTAATGAGGGTTCTTCTTATATCTTTCAGGCTATAAACGCTCCTGTTATTTCTTTTAATATGCTCTTACAGGAAGCAGAAAATAATAAAGTTATTCCCAAGGGTGTGTATGTGGGAATCAATTACCAGGGATTTCAGGAAGCCTACCAGGCAGCTGCTCAAGCCAGTTCTAAAATTCATGTTATTTATATTGAGCAACCTCTAGAACAAGCAGTTCAGGTTATGGATTTATGTTACGATGAGTTCTGGACGGCAGGAAAGGGTTCCTATAAACTTCAGAGTCCAGGTGTACTGGCTAAGGGTGGAGAAATAATTATTTATGCCCCCCATATCCACTTTTTTCATTCCCAACCAGATATGGAAAAATGTATCAGGGAGCTGGGTTATCACTGCAAGGATTATGTTCTGGATTATTTACAGAAATATCCCCATACTTCGCGCAATGTTGCTGCCCATGTTATCAATGTTCGTGGAACTGGCACCTATGATCAATATACTAAAGAGGAACAATTCAATTTTA
>CAZGKY010000019.1:5548-22335 GCA_964525625.1 uncultured Atribacterota bacterium
CCCTACACTCTTTCCCTACACGACGCTCTTCCGATCTGGTATTCCCGAGAATATTTGTAAAGAGGTAGGTTTAGGTTATCGAGATCCTGCTACGGTTCATAAAGAGGATTTTAAGACCCCTGAACGACTCTGGATAGAACATGGAGGAAAATATTTATATAAAAGAAAAAACAGATAGTATCAGGGATTTTGGGATCTCGATAAAATGATTTCGTTACTTTTTATTATCAGCAGATTATTAGTTAAAAAAGGAGGTTCAATTGTCTATGAAGAATGCTGTTCTGGCTCAATCCGGTGGCCCTACTTCGGTAATTAACAGTACAATAAAAGGAGCAATTGATGTTCTTTTTGCATCTAAAAAGATTGACCGCGTCCTGGGAGCAAAAATGGGTATTTTAGGAGTATTAAAAGAAGAGCTGCTGGATATTTCTGCTCAGGATAAATGTCAAATCGAGTTATTGTCTCAAACCCCTTCCGCAGGTACTCTGGGAAGTTGCCGTTATAAAATAAAGAGTGAGGAAGATTTAGAACGTATTGTAGAAGTCTTCAGTAAACAGAATGTTGGTTATTTTTTCTATTGTGGTGGAAATGATTCTATGGATACTGCCTTTAAAGTAAGCAAGGTAGCAAAAGAACATGGTCTGGATTTAATATGTGTAGGGATGCCCAAGACTATTGATAATGATGTAGGAGGTTCGTTGCAACCGGATGGGACCTTTGCTATATGTGATCATGACCCGGGATATGGAAGTGTAGCTAGAAACTTAGCTATAAATATTTTAGAGGCAAATGAAGAGAATAAAGCTAGTTATACCAGTGACCCGGTCCTGGTTATAACTGTTATGGGTAGAAAAATAGGCTTTATTCCTGCAGCAGCACGGTTAGCTGATCCGGAAAGAAAAATGCCCCTATTAATATTTCTACCAGAAGCTCTGGCTAAAGATGATAGTCAAGCTAATTTAGAGCTCATTACGGAAAGGGTTAATGAAAGATTAAAGGAAGTTGGTCGATGCATAGTTGTGGTTGGTGAGGGGGTAAATCTTGGTGATTTGTCCATATTAAAGGATAGTTTCGGTCATGCTCAATTCAGTGCCAGTGGGTCAACAGCAGGAAATTTACTGATAAATTATTTAAATGGATTAGATAGACTGGATAGTCAAGGCAGGGCAAAAACTCGACTACGTGTACCAGGTATTGCTCGGGCTGAGAATCCTGGTACAAGACAAAGACGTGAATTGGCCTATGTTTCAGAAGTTGATCGAGAAGAAGCCTATCAGGTAGGTGCCTATTCCGCCCGACTAGCCTTGGAGGATCAGGATGGTTATATGGCCACCATTATCAGAGAACCTCATACTTCTTATAAAATAAGATATGATAAGGTACCTTTAGCAGTGGTTGCCAATGCCGAACGCGAGTTTCCTAAAGAGTGGATTGCCGAAAATAAGAGCGATGTTACTGATGAATTTGTACACTGGGCAAGTCCTCTAATAGGAGGACCCTTACCTGAATTTACCAAGTTTAAAGATATTTTCCTTCCCCCAAAATGTAGTGTGTATGTACCGGTGGGATATAGAATGAGTATTTAAGTAACTAAGTACTAAGTAATAAGTAATTAAGTGATGGGCGATGAGGAACTAGTGCTTATAATTAACCACTATAGAAAAGGAGAGAGAAAAATGTCATTACCAAGATTAAGCGCTCAACAGATTAAAGAGGACCCAGAGCAACAATTAAGAAATTTTAAGAGAACCAAAGACTTTTTAATTGCTATTGATACCGATGGTTGTATTACTGATAATATGAATGGTAAGCAGATGCTTATTTTTCATCCCCATTTTATGGAATTCTATCAATTATGGGGTATAGAATCATATTTCAGAGAAGTAGCAGAGTATTATAATCTTTTTTCAGTAGATCGTGGCTGTAATCGTTTTATTGCCATACAACTCACCCTGAGAGCTTTACAGAAGAGAGAAGATGTCCAGGAGGTATTAAGAAAGGAGAAAATTTCTCTGCCTGATGGACAACCATTAGATGACTATATTAAGTTTGCTGAGGAGAATAAACTGGGTTTGGGTAACCCTAGTTTGGAAAAATTTATTGATAAATATCCCACCAATTTTGCCTTATATAAATTGTTGGGCTGGAGTGAAGCGGTAAATAGAACCTTTCCCTATATTTCAGCTCACATACCACCTTTTGATGGTGTTAAAGAATGTCTTGAGCTTATGCATAAAGTTGCCGATATTTTAGTAGTATCAAAAACACCTTATGATGATCTAGCCAATTACTGGGAGTCACAGGGTATTGCTCAATATGTACAGTTGATTGCTGGTCAAGAGATGGGCTCTAAGGGGCATCATATTGAGATGGCCAAAAAAGCAGGTCATTACCGTGATGATCAGGTATTAATGTTAGGAGATGGGAATGGTGATTTAAAGGCAGTAAAAGCCAATAACGGCCTTTTCTATCCCATTGCACCGGGATATGAGCAAAAATCCTGGGACGATTTTCCAGAAGCATTACAGTGTTTTACCCAAGGAGAGTATAAGGGAGAATATGAGGATAAACTATTAAGAGCCTTTGAGCAGGTGTTATTAACTTCTCCGCCCTGGGAAAAAAGCGGGTACCATCATGTTTCTGCCTATAGAGAAAAACAAGAAATTAGAAAGGTTCTCTATCAAAGATATAACCCTCAGGGGAGATTGTTAATTTTGTAGTATGATTACTACCCCAAAAGTACTTGAAATATCTATTTGGGTAGTAATCATAATTTTAAAAATAGTACCAATAACACTAAATAAGAGCAACTAATACCAAGCAACTATTGAAATATTTTACTTAATAGCACCTTGAAAACCAAAAGTGGCAGTAATGGCTGAAACCCTTTATTTAACCATAAAAGGCCACCTTCTTAGAAGGTGGTAATGGTTAAATAAAATGGTTTTACCATAAAAAGATTTAAATAGGCTTGATGATAATAGGGCACCTGAAGTCTAAAGTGGGAAGTACTATTGCTTAAAAAAGATTAGGGATATAAGGTGTAAATAAAAGATGGCAAGAAAAAAAGCAAAGAAGTTAAACCTCTTTTAGGGGTTCTTAAAGCCACCCGCTATGCGGGTGCGATATTTACTTTATTGGTCTTTTGATGAAAGCCATTATCATGATACCATCTACCGGGCACATGATAAAGATTTAAATAGCAAAATCAAGAAAGTACTCAAAGATGGTTTAAAACTCTATTTGCTATATAGAAAAGATAATAAGATCAGTCATATTACCATTGATCACTAAGATGGGAACCTCAAAGTATCAGGAGCTGGCCCGAAGGAGAGCCGGGATAGAGGGCATCCCCTCGCTACTTCGCCGGAGATACAGGATAGCTCATCTGATTATTTTCGCTATTTGGTTTTCAAAGGATCTATCAAGTTCAATTTGCTGCTTAGGTTTAATATACTATATTAAATAGTTATTTTTTGGGAGATAATCATATAATAATAAAATGTTATTAATGAATATATAAAAATTTAACTAATTTCATTTGCTAGTGTTACAACAATTTTCTAACTGAAACGAGCAGTTAAATAATAGGGGGAAGTTTTTCATTACCATCATTAAAGATTTTAAATTACAACTAAATTATTGTAGAAAGTTAAAATTAAGGTTATATTTAAGATTATATGCACTAATATTAGGAAATTACACAGTATAAATGTAGTTTTTAATGAAAGATACTGCCTTGAGGGAAATAAATATTATGAACAGGGAAAATATATTTGATTTTTTTGTTTTAGGGCATATTTCTTTAGATGAAAATATTTATCCGCATAACCAAGAAAAGAATGTAGGTGGTGCTATTTTATATTCTACTGCTGTTTATTCAGCTTTAGGTTATAAGGTAGCGGTAATGACCAAGTTAAAAAAATCAGATTATTCTTTTATTCAAAAGTTTAATATCCCCAAGCAGAATATCTATCTAATTTCTTCTTCCCAGACCACTTCTATCAGAAATATATACCTGGATGAAAGTAGAGAGAAAAGAATAAGTACAGCTTTAGCTATTGCTGAACCTTTTTTCATTAGGGAGATTCCCGAAAATTTAGAAGCCCGGGTTATTCATTTTGCCAGTCTCATTTATGGAGAGTATCAATCTGAATTGATAAAATTCTTTTTGGGAAAAGGTAAAATTGCGGTTGATGTACAGGGATTTTTACGCAATGCCGGAGAGGATGGTAAACTTCTATACCAGGAATGGAGAGAAAAAGAGCAATATTTACCTTATATCGATTATCTGAAGACTGATGCAGCTGAAGCCGAATTTTTAACCGGTCAATCAAATACCAGAAAAGCGGCAATGATGCTATATCAATGGGGGGCCAAAGAAATTATTATTACTCACCATAGTGAAGTGTTAGCATATGATGGATCTGTTTTCTATAATTATCCTTTAAAAGCAAAAAATTTATCGGGAAGAACAGGAAGAGGAGATACCTGCTTTTCAGCCTATCTTTCCGAAAGATTGTATAAAGATATTGCTCGTTCCTTACTTTTTGCTGCAGCTTTAACCTCTATTAAACTCACTCATCCTGGACCTTTTCAGGGGAGCAGGGAGGAGGTAGAGCTTTTTATCAAGGAGAATTATTCTTAAAAAGAACATTATTGCTAAGTCTTTCCAGGAATTTCTCAATCTTTGTTCAAATTAATCAACTCTCTTTTAGTCCATTTCCCTTAATAAAATATCTTCAATCTAAAGCAGTGGTATATGATGATTTTCAAGACAAATTATACTTTTTGTGTTATAATTATATAGTTTTAATTTTAAAACCAAAGGTTTTTATAATAAAACTATGGATGAAGACAATAGCTTCAAATATCCGGTACACTCAGCAAAAAATATTTTTTCTATTATTGAATTATTAGCTAGTGATAAGATGGAATATTCTCTTACTGAAATTATTAAGAAAACCAATCTATCCAAAGGAGTAATTTATAGACTATTAGGAACATTGAGATCTCTGGGATATGTAGGTCATAACTCAGAGACTAAAAAGTATTACCTTACTTACCAATTTGCCAAGATAGGCTTCCGTTTAAATGAGCGTATCAGAATCCTGGAAATAATTCCCTATATGAAAAAATTAGCTCAAAAATTTCAGGAGATGGTTAATCTGGCAGTTTTGGAACAGAATAAGATAGTATATTTATATAATATTGAATGTCCACATGCCTTGAAACTTGATTTTAGAGTAGGCACTTATCAACCTGTTCATTGTACTGCCTTAGGAAGAGTACTTTTAGCATATCAGGATGATAAAACCATTAGTAATATTTTAAAAGAGAATAAATTGAAGTCTTATACTGCTCAGACTGTCACCAATCCCGAGCAGTTAATAAAAATTTTACATCAAATTAGAAGGGAAGGTTATAGTTTTGTCAGCGAAGAATACCGACCAGGGGTATGCTGTGTTGCTGCACCAATTTTCGATGAAAAGGGTATGATTGTAGCTGCCCTTAGTTTTAGTGTCCCGACTGCACGTATGAACCCCGATATTTTAGGCAAAATGGTGCAATCCCTAAAAGACACGGTGCAAAAAATAAAATTACCACATATTTTTCGGATCTGATAGTCTATTATTTTTTAATTTAGAAACATTAACTTAGGAATTAATAAGAGTTAAAAAAGGGAAGTGATAAATTGAAAGTTGAAGAAATTTTAGAAAAAAAGAAAGGTGATAAATTATTCCTACTGGGTAATGAGGCAGCAGTAAGAGGAGCCTTAGAAGCTGGTGTTTCTTTTGCTGCAACCTATCCCGGAACCCCATCCTCTGAAATTGGCAATGTACTGACCAGAATTGCTAAAAAAGCGGGAATATATTTCGAGTTTTCCGTGAATGAAAAGGTGGCTCTAGAAGTGTCAGCTGCGGCAGCCTCCGCTGGTTTGAGATCCTTTGTTTTTATGAAACATGTGGGGTTAAATGTAGCAGCAGATGCCTTAATAAGTACAGCCTATACTGGTGTGAGAGCAGGAATGATAATTCTTTCTGCTGATGATCCTTCAATGCATTCTTCACAAAATGAACAGGATAACCGAATTTTAGCCCAACTAGCCGGGATTCCAGTTTTAGAACCTTCCAATCCCCAGGAAATGAAAGACTTTATGGTCTATGGCATTACCATTTCAGAACAATATAAAATACCAGTGCTGATTCGTACTACTACCCGCGTTTCTCATATGCGAGGAGTAGTTCAGTTGGGAACAATTATACCTGGAAAGAAAGAAGGGTTTTTTGATAAGGAAGAGACAAGATTTAATATTGCTCCTGTTTTTGCCCGCCAGATGAGACAAGAATTGGTAGAAAAACTTCACAGATTAGAAATAATGGGCAATACCTCACCAGTTAACAGGATTGTGAAGGATAGTAATGAGAATAAGGTGGGAATAATTACTTCAGGTACCTCATTCAACTATGTGCAGGATATTGTCAATAAATTTTCTTTACCAGTGAATATTCTTAAGTTAGGATTAAGTTACCCTTTGCCCAGGCAATTGGTAAAAGAATTTATCAGGAACTTAGAGAGTATCTTTGTTATTGAAGAAGTAGAGCCAATTCTGGAAAAAGAAGTGCTCTCCTTATTAGGACAGGAAGGATGGCAAAGGAGAATTTATGGTAAGCTGGATGGTACTTTACCACGTATCTATGAATATAATCCTGATATAATCCATAAAGCCTTTGCTCAAGTATTAAATATAGAATTATTAGAGGAAACCTCAAAATTTACTTTTGAGGATGTCAAGCCCCCTTTGAGACCACCAGTACTATGTCCAGGATGCCCGCATCGCTCCACTATTTATGCTATTAAAAAAGCAGTACAAAATTTGCGAATAGAGAAGGAAAATATAATTTATTCTAATGATATAGGTTGCTACACCTTAGCTATGGAACCACCCTATAATATGGCTGATTACTGTATCTGTATGGGTTCCAGTATTGGAATTGCCAGCGGTATGAGTAAAGCTACCAAGCAAAAGATCATTTCTTTAATTGGAGATTCAACCTTCTTTCATGCTGGTATCCCACCCTTAATAAATGCAGTTCATCAAAAAGCGAATATTATGTTGGTAATACTGGATAACAAGATTACTGCTATGACTGGTGGTCAACCGAATCCCAGTATTCCTATAGATGGATGGGGAGAAGAGGCACCAGCAGTATCCATTGCAGAATTAACCAGAGCCACTGGTGCTGGTTATGTAAGGGTTATAAATCCTGAACATATAAATGAAGCAGTGCAAGTTTTTAAAGAGGCACTACAATATGAAGGTGTTTCAGTAATTATTTCACGTTCTCCTTGTATCATGTTGAAAAGAAAAGGGAAAAAATTAGTATTTTACATTGATCAAAAAAAATGTATTCAATGTCAGATTTGTGTAAAACAATTTAATTGCCCGGCTATTTATAAAAAGGAGAATGGTTCAATTTATATTAATGATTTATGGTGTAGTGGATGCGGAGTGTGTGTTCAGGTATGTCCTCAGAAAGCCATTGAGGTGAAAAAATGAGATCAGAGAAGTGTTATCAAATTTATATGATTGGTGTAGGTGGACAAGGAATTGTCAAGACTGCTACTATTATTGGAGAGGCGGCCATGGTACAGGGATGTCAGGTAGTAATGAGTGAAGTTCACGGTATGGCTCAGCGTGGTGGAACTGTGGTAACTGAACTAAAAATTGGCCCAGAAGAAAGTCCTCTTATTGGCAAAAATGCTGCTGATTTGATTTTAGCCTTTGAACCTTCAGAAATTTTGAGAGCTCTAGATAAAATAGGTAAACAAACGCATGTTATAACTAACAGTTCTACAATAGTACCCTTTACTGTCTCTCTTGGTATTTCCGAATATCCTGATAAAAAAAAGATGTTTGCTGAGCTGAGAAAGGAAATCACCAACTTTTTTGTAATTGAAGCCGAAAGACTAGCTCAGGAAGCAGGCAATTTGATTACTGCAAATATTGTTATCTTGGGAGCTGCACTGGCCATTCCTCAATTTCCTGTTAACAAGGATTTTGTTATAGAGTCAATTGGAAAAAACCTGCCACCTAAATTAATTGATATTAATCTTAAAGCATTAGAAAAGGGATACCAGGAGCTTGCTTCTACCCTTTCTGTTTCATAGAATATTTAACAATGGGTCAAATATATTCAGGAGGATAATTATGGAATTAAATCGGAATCTTAAAAAAATAAAACCTTCAGGTATTCGCAAATTGTTTGATTTAGCCCAAAACAGGAAAGATATAATCAGCTTTGGTATCGGTGAACCTGATTTTATTACACCAGACCATGTTCGTGAAGCTGCCAAGCAAGCCATCGATGATGGTTATACCCATTATACTCCTAATGCCGGTTATTATGATTTACGGACTGCTCTGGCTCAAAAGCTGAGAGAGGTTAATAAAATTCCAGTTCAGACCGAAGAGGTTGTAGTAACTGCCGGAGGTACTCAAGCTTTATTTTCCGCCTTCAATGTCCTGCTTAATCCCGGAGAGGAATTAATTCTTCCCGACCCTGGTTTTCTAATTTATGGCTCTCAGGTTACCTTAGTAGGCGGTAATCCAGTATACCTTCCTATTCGGGAGAAAAATAATTTTCAGATTGATCCCGAGGAATTACAAAGCCTGATTACTCCTAAAACAAAAGCCATTCTCATAAATTCTCCTAGTAATCCTACCGGTATGGTAGTAAAGGAAGAAGTGTTGCAGAAGATTGCTCAGATAGCCAGAGCTAATAATTTATTTATCATTAGTGATGAACTTTATGAAGATATTCTATTTGATGGTAGAAAACATATTAGTATTGCCTCTCTTCCAGAAATGAAAGAAAGAACTATTTCCATTTTTGGTTTTTCTAAAAGCTTTGCCATGACTGGTTGGCGTCTTGCTTATCTCGCCTGTCCAGAATATTTAGTTGATGAGATAATTAAGATTCAACAGAATACTGCAGTGTGCCCCAATTCTGTTACCCAGAGGGCAGTTTTATATGGATTACAGCATCAGAAAGAGACCCAACTTAGTATAGAATATATGCGCAAAGCTTATCAAGATCGACGAGATATTCTTATCTCTGGATTTAATGAAATAGAAGGATTTAGATGTCTTCCTCCAGAAGGTGCCTTTTACGCTTTTCCCAATATTACCGAAATTGGGAAAAAGTCTGAAGAATTATCTATGTATTTACTTGATAAATGCGGTGTGGTAACCGTTCCTGGAAATGCCTTTGGTCAGTATGGAGAAGGTTACTTACGTTTCTCCTTTGCCACCTCTATCGATTTGCTTAAAAAAGGAATAGAAAGAATAAAAGAAGGCATAAAAAAACTCTAAATAATAAAGAGATAATTAATCTATTGGGAAGATAACACAAAAATACATACCTAATAATTTGGTGTCAACAAAAAATAGAGGGAGGTTGAATTATGATAACCAGTTTTCAACAATTATTTCAAGAACTTACTATTAGTGGACGACAGAGAATTGTAATTGCTGGGGGAGAAGACTTAGAGGCACTTAAAGCCGTAAAAACAAGTTATGAGATGGGTATTGGCGAGGCGGTTTTAGTGGGGAAAGAAGAGGAAATTAACAGCTCTTTGACTGAGCTTGGTTATAAAGGACATCCATTTATCCAGGATATAGTTACCATAAAAAATGATGAAGAAAAAGGGCAAGTGGCTGTGGAAGAGGTAAAAAAGGGCGGGATTCTTGTAAAGGGGAAAATAAAAACTGCTCAACTATTAAAGGCTGTTCTTAATAGGGAGACTGGATTGAGAACCGAAAACCATATTAGTAATGTTTTTGTCTTTGAAGATCAGAGAGAAGAAAAACCTCGTTTGGTATTACTCAGTGACGGAGGAGTAAATATTAAACCTGATTTAAGGGCCATGGTATCTATTATTAATAATGCCGTTATGGTAGCCGGTAAATTAGGTATCTATAATCCCAGAGTAGCCTTGCTGGCAGCTATTGAAGATGTGAATCCGGATATGGAAGAGACCTTGCAGGCTGGTATTCTGGCCAAGATGAACCAGAGAGGTCAGATACCTGGTTGTATCGTTGATGGACCGTTGGCTTTAGATAATGCTATATCCGAATATGCTGCCCAAAAGAAAAGAATTAATTCTCCTATTGCGGGGAAAGCAGATATTCTGATTGTACCCAATATTGTCTGTGGTAATATATTAGGGAAAAGTATTATCTATTATACTACATTCCCCCAAGGAAATCTGGTGGTCGGAGCTGCAGTACCTATTGTCATTCCTTCCCGTTCAGATAGGAGTGAAGCAAAGCTAAACTCCATCGCCCTCTCCATACTTTGTAGCAGACAATCCTATATTTAATAAATATAATTTTTATTTTTTTGTTGGGGAAATATTGGATTAGTAGTTTTTATTATTTATTCAAGTTATGATGTATGATATTATAACAATAAAAACATATATTATGTAGGAATTTAAAATGGGAATTCAATCTTTCAAACAATTAAAGAGTCTACAAAATTTTGTTCAAGAACAGTTGAAATTGTATATTGTTGAATCTAATTTAAGAAAAGGAGATTTATTACCTACTGAAAAAGAATTATCACAAAGCTTGGGAGTAAGTAGAACTGCTATTAGGGAGGCTTTAAAAGTTTTAGAGGCTTTTGGTTTAATTGAAACTAGGCATGGAGTAGGAAGGTTTGTAAATAATTTTAATTATGATGTTATTTTAAAAAGTTTACCTTATAGTTTAAAATTAGATATAAATACATTTAAAGATATATTTGAAGTAAGATATTGTTTAGAATGTTGTTTTATTGCAGCGGATATTAATAAATATAAGCCTTCTGATATTAAAGAACTTAAGGAAATTTTAGATAATATAGAATTAAAGATTAGGAATAATGTTGAAGAAAAAGATTTAGTTGATCTCCATAGTACATTTCATACTCAACTTTATAAAAAATCCCAAAATAAATTATTAATAGATTTGATTAAAATATTTTCCACAATTCAGAGAAATCTAGTAATATTACACAGATATAAAACTAAAGATAGAGTAGAATTTGTTCGATTACATAGGTTAATTGTAAAGGCTATTGAAGAAAAAGACCATGTTCTGGTACAGAAAAGTTTGCATGAACATTTTGCTGAAGCAATAAAATGGATTAGTGATAATTCAAAAAATGGAATTAACTTAGATATTTATAATGGACATTGGTCTATAAATAGGTAGGTTTTTAAATTTCTTCAAAGATAAGTTGTTGTCTAATTGCTACAATTTATTTTTATCTATTGACGTAAGTTATATTTTTTAATAAAATGATGTATGATATCATATCACCTGTCTACAACAAAATATTTATTTAGTAGCTTTAAAATGAAATCAAATATTATCATCTTTTTATATTTTTAATATTATATAAAATCACAATAAATATATAATGGAATAAGGTATGAATATAAATATTTTGGGATCTAAACAAAGTATGGGATATTCCGCTGCTCAAAAGGCAGCACAAATGTTAAAGGAAGCTATCCATAGAAAAGGAGAAGCTAATTTTATTGCTGCTACAGGGGCATCTCAATTTGAATTTTTAGAACATCTCACCAAGATGCCTAATATTGACTGGTCGAAGACTACCATGTTCCATTTAGATGAGTATATCGGTTTGTCAGAGGATCATCCGGCTAGTTTCCGAAGATATCTCAAGGAAAGATTAATAAATAAAGTCCATCCGGGAAGAGTTTATTTAATAGTAGGTGATGCTCAGGATCCAGAAAAAGAATGTGCACGTTTAAATGGAATTATCAGTCAGTATGAGATTGATGTTGCCTTTGTGGGTATAGGAGAGAATGGTCATTTGGCCTTTAATGATCCCCCAGCCGATTTTGAGGTAGAAGCTCCTTATATTATTGTAGAACTGGATGCTGCCTGTAGAAGACAACAGCTAGGGGAAGGTTGGTTTCAAGCTCTTGAGGAGGTTCCTCGAAGGGCTATCTCTATGTCTGTAAAACAGATTATGAAATCCAGAAATATTATCTGTACTGTCCCTGATAAGCGAAAAGCCCAAGCAGTAAAAGATTGTTTTGCTGGAGAAGAGATATCTCCTCAGTACCCAGCCTCCATTTTAAAGCAGCATAATCATTGTTATGTCTTTTTGGATAAGCATTCTTCTATATATTTAAAATAATTGAAAGTTGTGAAAGTAAGATAGGAGAAAATAAAATGACAGAATATATTGCCCTTCTTAATGGAAAATTAATTACCCCTTTTCGGGAGATTGATAAAGGATTTGTTTTAATTAAAGATGATCTGATTAAGAAAATAGGTCCCATGGAGGAAGCGATAATTCCTGAAGGTACTCAAATTATTGATGTAAAAGGAATGTATATCAGTCCTGGTTTCATTGATACACATCTACATGGCGCCTTTGGTGGTTCGGTTATGTCTGCAACTGAAAAAGATTTACTGCTGATGGCCCAGGGTTTAGCCCAATGTGGTACCACCTCATTTTTACCTACTACTCTTTCTGCTCCCTGGGAGGAAGTGCTAAAGGCAGTAGATTGTATTTCCCAAACCATGAAAAAAGATTTACTAGGAGCCAGGATATTAGGAATACATATCGAAGGACCTTACATTAATTTAGAGCAAAAAGGAGCCCAAAATCCAGAGCATATTTATCCTCCTAATCCAGAACAGTATTTACCTCTCTTAGATGAGTATCCTGCTATTATCAGAATTACTGCTGCACCAGAAGTTCCCGGTGGATTAGAATTGGGACAAGAATTAAAGAGAAGAAATATAGTGGCAGCGATTGGCCATTCCCATGCTTCTTATCAACAAGTTTTAGCGGCGGTTGAAAATGGTTATTCCCATGTTACCCATATGTTTTCTGGTATGTCCGGCATTCAGAGGATTAAAGGTTATCGTATCTCTGGAGTGATTGAATCAACTCTACTCTTAGATGAGTTGTCTACAGAATTAATAGCTGATGGACACCATCTTCCACCCAGTTTAATGAAATTAGTATTACATTCTAAAGGAATGGATAAAGTATGCCTGGTAACCGACTCTATGAGTGCTGCGGGAATGGGTCCAGGAGAGTATGAACTAGGAGGATTGCAAGTGATTGTAGAGGCAAATATCCCGGAAGAATTTGAAATTCCCACCCAAGAGAATAACTATGTAGCTAAGCTAACTGACCGCTCTTCCTTTGCTTCCAGTGTTTCTACTATGGATAAATTGGTGAAAAATATGATTAACTATTGCGATCTGAATATTCGTCAGGCTATACAATTGGTAACCTACAATGCTGCTCATATTCAACATTGGGAAGATAAAATCGGTATTTTAGCTGAAAACAAAAAGGCCGATATTATAGTTTTTGACAGTAATATTAATATTAAAATAACTTTAGTTGACGGTGTGTTATTATATAATAATTTAAAAAATTATTAAAAGTATTGGAGTTTTTAAAATGAATAAATATTATTGTGAATTTTTTAACATTATTCAAAATAGTTTTCAAAAAATTCTAGAAACTGAAGAAGTTCCAATTGATCAAGCTACGGATTTAATGGTTGAAAGTATTAAAAAAGATCAGTTAATTCATATTTTTGGCACAGGAGGACATTCTTCAATTGGAGCTACCGAGATGTTCTGGAGAGCCGGGTGTTTAGCAGCCATAAATCCTTTACTTGATCCTTCAATTTTACCTAGTATGGGGGCAAAACATTCTAACTGGATGGAAAGAACAGAAGGACTAGCCCCAAGTATATTGAGTTCTTATAATGTAAAGCAAGGAGAAACTATTATCATTGTAAATGCCTACGGAATTAACCCAATGACAATCGATACTGCACTGGAGTCTAAAAGAAGAGGCTTAAATACAATAGGTATTACCTCAACCTCATTTGCTGAAGCAGTACCAAAAGAAGTACCATTCAGACATTCTTCTGGAAAAAATTTACATGAAATAGTAGACATTTTTATTAATTGCTATATGCCATTAGGTGATGCTTCTATTGAGATTGATGGGTGTAAACAAAAGGTAGCGCCAATATCAACTTTTTTAAATATTTTTTGTTTACATTTATTAGTAATAGGTACTGTTGAAAAATTAATTCAGGAAGGAATTGAACCTCCTGTTTGGACTAGTGGTAATCTACCTGAAGGGGATCAAGAAAATAAGAAATGGCACGAAAAGTATGATTACCGTGTCAAACATCTAAGATAGTAATAAAATTTGTAATTCAATTTAAAATAAATATTGTTTTTTAATTGTTAAATGCGAATTCGGGATTAGCAAAACCATAATAGAATAGATGTTATTCAAAGTATTTTTTAAAATTTTATATAAGGAGGGCAGATAAATTAAATTTCTAAATTATAATAATAGAAATTGGAGGGATTGGAAATGTAATAAATTTTATTGTTAATATTTATCTTTGAGTAAAATAATAAAATAAATTTTATTTCAATAAAGGAGAAAAAATGAAAAACAAATATTTATTAAAAATAATTCTTATATTATTAATAGGCAATATCGTTATTGCTGTATCAGCAGGACAATCCTTTAGTGGTACAAAATTAGTTATCTTATCGGGGTCGGATGGATTAGAAGGAGAGAGGATAACTTCACCTTGTATACCTCTTTTTGAGGAAAAAACAGGAATAAAAGTTGAGTTTATAGAACTATCACAATCAGATTTACATACAAAATTAACAGTAATGTTTTCTTCAAAATCTCCAGAAGTAGACTTGTTATGGACGTGGGCTGGGTGGACAGCAGAATTTGCCCATGCAGGTTTTTTAGAAGATATTACTGATAAATTGTCTGTAGAAGAGTGGGAAATGTTTGTACCAGGTGCGTTAAATGCAATAACATACAAAGGAAGAAGATATGGGATACCAAGATTTTATAGTATAAGAAGTTTCTACTGGAATAAGAAGTTATTTAAAGAATATGGATTAGACCCAGATCGGCCACCAAAAACATGGGATGAGTTTATTGAATATGCTAAGAAGTGTACTGACCCTTCAAAGGGTACTTGGGGGATATTGGCTCAACGAGGTAGTAACAGTAATTTAGTAATGGGATTTCAAGAGTTTTTAGTAAGGACTGGTGGAGAAATTGTAGATCAAAATGATAATATATTATTAAACAACGATAAAGGAATTGAAGCTCTTCAGAGGATGGTTGAAGAGCATGTGTTAGGACTAGTTGATCCCGCAGGATTTGGCATATCTGAAGGTCCTGCTCAAAGAGCTCGATGGATTCAAGGAAATAATGCTATGACTATTGGGTGGGCTGGTGATTACAAAGTTTCAAATCTTCCACCATCTCAGATTATCAATGAAGTTGGGGTTGGAATAATTCCATCCATAGCTACAAGTGGTGCAATAACAGGAAGTGAAGGTTATTCTATATCAAAGTATTCAAAAAATAAAGATGCAGCATTAGAATTTTTGAAATTTATGAGTAAACCAGAAATTCAAAAAGAAATGACATTAAGAACTGGATGGTATCCTGTTATAAAAGAAGTTTTTCAAGATCCTGAAGTAATTAATAAAAATCCACTTATAAAAGTAGCAGAAGAACAATCAAAATTTCCAACTATGAGGTTTGCTGCTCCTTATTATAGTGAATTAGTCGATATTCTAGGACCAGAAATACTATCTGCAATAAATGGTGTAAAAACCCCCAAACAAGCATTAGATGATGCTGCTAAGAACCTTAGGTCTGTGATTGATTCATTTAAATAATACCTTTTTGTCAAGGGAGGCATTACTATTACTTAATATATAATAGAATAGTCCTTGCCTCCCTTAGATTCTGAAAATTAAAAAATATAATAAAGCCAAATGGTAAGTAATCTAAATGAAAATAAAAATAAAAGATGAATTGAAATTTTCCTATATCCTTATAAGCCCAATGGTAGTATTGTTTATTTTATTAGGGTTAATACCAATAATATATTCAATTTTCATTAGTTTATTAAAATGGAGAATTAATATTCCTTTACCACCAAAATTTATCGGATTAAAAAATTATTTTGAAGCTTTTAATGATATAATATTTATTTCTAGTTTATTTAAAACTATTTATTTTGTAGTTATTATTGTTTTAGGAAGTATTGGATTAGGACTATTGTTTAGTATACTTCTTAACCATAAACAAATAAAAGCAAAAATGATTTTTTTAGCTTTTAGTTTAATTCCATGGGCAATTCCTCGTGTTAGTGGAGGGTTGATGTGGAAATGGATTTACGATGGCAATTATGGTATCCTTAATGCTATATTAAAACAATTAAATATAATTGATTCTTATAAATGGTGGTTTATGGGATCAGAATGGTCAGCATTGTTTTTATGTGCAATTGTAGAGATTTGGCGAACGTCTCCCTTTGTAGGATTAATGTTCTATGCTGGATTACAAAAAATACCTGAGGAATTATATGAAGCTGCTAGTATTGATGGGGCTAATAATTGGCAAAAATTTAAATTTATCACAATTCCACAATTGAATCTTATTATACTTGCTGTTTCAATACTAGTAACTACTTGGGCTTTAAAAACATTTGATACAGTTTATGTGTTAACTGGGGGGGGACCAGGTTATAATACTATGATTACTTATATGTACGTCTTTCATCAAGCGTTTAAATATTTAAACATAGGTTATGGTTCAGCCCTTGCCTATATAATAGTATTAATTATAATAATGACAACTACTTTATATTATAAGATTTTAATAAAA
>CAZGKY010000020.1:0-21628 GCA_964525625.1 uncultured Atribacterota bacterium
TTTACTCCTTCTTCTTTACACATATCGATATAAGAAAAAATATCACCTTGTTTTAACAATTTAGTTATCCTTTATTGTTTTTTCATTATTATTAAATGTTTAAAGCCTCTTAGATAAAAATTATATCTCTTTGCTCTTTCATGCCAGATACCGGTATTTGAAGTTTGATTATGGCGAGTAACACACACTAGATCAACTGGAATAAAAAATTTATCAAGGATAGAATATATTTTAAACCCAACAGGAGTGAACTTCTTCTTTTTTGCTTGATCCCCAATTAACCAGGCTATATATTTTTCTGGTTTAAGGATACGATAAGCTTCTTGTGCGACTTTTTCCATTTCTTCAAAAAATACAGGATTTTCACAAGATATTTTTCCAAGATTATCAGGGTGATCATTATACTTTATATTGTCTGAATAGGGGGAATCTATAAAAATAAAATCTACTGTTTCATTTTCTAATGGTAATTTTCTAGCATCTGCTTGTTGTATATCTTCTCTATAGGGAACAATATCGTATCCTATAACATTTCTATTTTCTTCATTACAAACGTCAATAGTAGTACCACTCCCACACATTGGGTCAACTATTAAGTCGTTTTCTTTAGTGTATCTTTGAATTAAATTCCAAATTATAAAAGCCGGGGTTACACCAGAATATTTATTATTACCATGTGGTTTATCTCCATAGTTTTGTGTTGGAAAATCCCAAAGGGTTGTAGTTTCAATTTTTGGTTTTTTAGTCGCCATCTTTAAGCAGTCCTTTCAAGTCTTCAATAAAATGTTCAAACAACTTTACTTTGCTACTTTCTTCTATATCATCTTTTGTTAAAATATAACTCCCATCTAGATCTACTTCCAGTATTGCTCTCCCTTTCTTTGTTGGATTCTTATATTTTAATGTTCCATCTTCATCTGGTGTAATAAAATAAACTTTAATATGTTTTGTAGCTTCATCTTTTAACAATTTAAGTTTCCAATATCCAGTCTGAGCTATTCTTTCTCTAAGAGTAACTTTGCTTGAAATAACCACTAAAACTTTGTA
This sequence comes from uncultured Atribacterota bacterium, assembly GCA_964525625.1. Classification (GTDB taxonomy): domain Bacteria; phylum Atribacterota; class Phoenicimicrobiia; order Phoenicimicrobiales; family Stramentimicrobiaceae; genus Stramentimicrobium. The sequence continues at coordinate 1,048 of CAZGKY010000020.1, forward strand.
ATTTTTGGGATTATATATAATAATATCTACATCTGGCAGATGTAGACCGAATTCCCCGTAATCAACTGCTAAATTTCTTTTAATTTGACTTAACTCGAGGGATAATTTGCTTGATCTTTCTAATCTATTACCGTTAATTAATTTTAGTCCCATATCTTCAACTTCTTCAGCGATTATGAATTGAATAAGTTTTTCTAAGTTTTTTCCTTTAAATGCTCTCCAGCTTTGTTCATGGTCACCTCTACTGGTAGGTGTTTTCGACCAATCTTCTTTATGTACTTCTTTGGCTTCTTCCAATAATTGTGAAATATATTTGTATGCCTTAGAACCATATTGCTCTTTCTTTTGTAAGTACAATTTTTTTAATTTTTCAAAATCCATAATTTACCCTTTTAAGCCTATTATAATATATTCTATTGGGTAGGCCTCTGAGTTAGCTTTATGATTACTGGCAAACCTTCCTGTTTTTTGATCTCTTTTTTGAGGCAATATTTTTGAAGGTATTCTTCTTTTTATTATTCTTTCTAAAATAAATCCTGAATGTTGCAAGCTTTCTGCAAATACTTCTGCATTTAATATTTTTACTCCTTTTAAAGAAGTATTGCCAATTACATAACAACATCTACCTCCGCTTTTTAAAATGCGGTAACTTTCATCAAATACCTCTTGCATATCCCCAAAGAAGGTTTTAATTTCTTCAGCTACCTTAACATTTTTCGCTTGCATATTTTTTACTATATCTTTTGCGATAATACTTTTTAAAGTATTTCCATTTCTATATTTATAAGCAGATCCGATAAACTCTTTTCTATACTCTGCTAAATCTTCAGTGAAATCTAACCAGATCGTAGAAAGTTGGTGTAAATCAGCATATTCATAACTGGTAACGTAAGGGCTTGAAGTGACTATCAAATCTACTTCATTATCATTTACAGGTTGCATTTTAGCGTCTTGTATTTTAATGTTTAAATAGTTATCTATATTGTTTTTTACTTTCTGCGGTACAATTCCCCAAAAAGCATTATTGCCTCTTTGCATTTTTTTTAGATGTTGTTTAAAAATTTGATAAGGCTGTGCTATCTTTTTTTTAAAGTCTCTAGTAGGTTTTGTACTTACCTGAAGCCAATTAGAACAATTCTTTAAAATATGACTGAATGCTACCAGGAAAAAGTCACGTATTGTTTCTTCTTTTTCGTGATAAATTCTCCTTAATATGATTCCTAATTCATCTCTGTTTTTCTCATTAAACCAATAGTTTATTCTTTGAATATGTTTTAAAGGAAGCAAGGGTTTCAAATTCACATTACTAAATAATTGTTCGTTGTGAGAATAAGCTAAAAATTCCAAGTCTCCTAATATAATTTTAATTTTTTTATCAAGGTACCAGGGATCTATTGGTGTAGACTTTACTCTGGTTAAGAGAGAAGATATTCTGTTGATATCAGTTCCACTGGCCTTGAAACCTCGGGATATGGCTGTAACAATAGTAGTGCCGCACCCCATAAATGGATCGTTTATGTGAGCCTCTTTTTCAGTTATATATTCTTCAATTAATTTTTCAACTAACTGAGGAATAAATTTTGCTGGATAACGATGGTAACTATGTGTCCATTTTCCTGTATCAGATGGCTTATATTCAGCAAAGGTCCAGTCTTCATCTATATTTTTTTCTTTAAATAAATTCAAAATATATTCTTCCGACTTAATTTTTTGTTGAGCTATACTCATGCAAACAACTCTTTTCTATCGATTAATAAAGATTTTTTTAATAATATCCTTATATATTTAATTGCTTATCGCTTTAATTTTAAAAATTTCTTAATTTCTTCTTTTCCCCTATGGAAAATAGTGGCTAAAAAATTTTATTCTCTTTTGATGGTTTTTGGTGCTGAGTGAGTGCTGCTTTTTTGTCTTTTTATTTCTATATTATTTTTATTATTTTAGCAAAATATCAGTATATATGGCAAGTATTGCCAGAAATTGGTCTTTTAAGTTAGGATTAACTATGTCATTTCCACAGGAATTTGCCGACTGTTTTATTTATTTTTCTACCTACATATCTGTTTTTGACTCGGCGAGCCATCTTTTTGGGATCACCACTGGCAACTTTACTGATATCATTGGCTGTCCGGGCTAGTTTGTAGAGCATGCTGACCAGTTTTTGCATTGGTTATCTCCTTTTCTCTGAGAATTAATATATGTGGTATAATTTTTGGCTTAAGATTCAAAACTAATATCGATAAAGTAAAAAGGTTCTATTGGTCTTATTATTTCTCTTATTATTATTCCCCTTATTATTATATTTTAGCAGGTAGTACTGACAACTGTAGGTCAGGAATGAAAAAAAATTAAAGATTTAATCCTTTATTTTTTTGTAAAGATAAAGGATAGAATAAAGTAAATAGTATTGAACTGTTAAGACTTTTACAATTATAATTCTTTGTGGTATATTTAGAAAGTTATTGTAACTCTTATTTTTGACAATCAAAAAGTAAACAGAATGATCGATGTAAAATAACAAATATGCAAACAAAGTTATACTAATAAAACTATTGATCAAATTAATTCAGGGAGGAGTAGTTATGAAAATTGCTATTGGAAGTGATAGAAGTACTGTGCTTACAGAAGAGATAATAAATTATCTAAAAGAAAAAAACTTACAGTTAGTACGTTGTGGAGCCTTGGCTGGAAAGGAAGTTGACTATGTAGATGCTGCAGAAGAAACAGCAAAACTAGTATCTACCCAGGAATGTGAACAGGGTGTACTTTTTTGCAATACCGGCACTGGTGCCACAATAATTGCTAATAAATTACCCAAGGTAAGGGCAGCTTTATGTATAGATGCTTATTCAGCAATGATAGCCAAAAAGGCTAATAATGCTAATATAATTGTACTGGGAATCAGGCTGACCGGTATCCCTCATGCTAAGGAAATAATCGATAAATGGATGGAAACAGAGCCATCAAAAGACCTACCTTATACCAGATTTCATGAAAAAACAGATTTGTTAGAAAAACGCTATCGAGGTAATATTAAATAGAATATTTTACTAACTTGCTTTTTAAATAGGGTAGGGAGTTTTTTATTTATTATTGTTTCTTAATCAAATTCTGATAATAACTACATTAATTTATTAATATAGGACAGAGCTTGCATGGCAGCGGTTTCACTATCGGGTAATGGCAAGGCTTCTAAACCAATATAGCCATCATAATTTACTTTTTTTAGCGTATCCAAAATGTTTGCAAAATTGATATGCCCAAATCCCGGTACCCATCTATTGCTATCAGCAAAATGTAAATGATCTAAATAAGAAGAATATTTTTTAATAGTATCCACTATAGATTTCTCTTCTATGTTCATATGAAAAGTATCTAAATGCAAACCAATCATGGAGGAATTTATTTTTTTAATAAACTCAACAGTTTGCTCAGCAGTGTTTAAGTAATTTGATTCATAACGATTAATTGCTTCTAAAACAAGTACTACCCCCTTTTTTTGTGCATAATTGGCACACTCTCGCAAACAAGTAATTACTCTTTCTAAAGCTATTTCTTGTTCGTTTTTATCTTCGGGTAATGGACCTTTTATAGTGCCAATAATTACCTTTGCCTTTAATTGTGAAGCAAAGTCAATCTGATCTTTAATCCTTAGCACTGCTGCATTTCTAACTCCTGCATCTACAGAAGAAAAATATAATTTTTCATCTACATAAGCTTGACCCGTCCCTATAGTTGAAACAGTAAGATTATTCTTTTTCACGACTTCCATAATTCCAGGTACATCAATCACTTTTGGATCTCGAATATGTAGTTCTACTGCTTTATAACCTATTTCCTTCGCTTTTTTAATTCCTGATACATAATCTCCCTGAAATATAATAGGAGCAAATTTTGAACCAGGACTAGAAATTGTAACACTTAAACTTATACTCATAACAATCTTCCTCTCATTTAATTTTCATAAAAAACAAACTCAATATATTAAGGGCTTATCAAAAAAATTTGTTTTCCTGATAAGGTTCCTGAATATTAAGGTCCATAAAATTTCGATCCCCAGACTTCCTGGAAGCCATACAATATATGTAAGATAGTTTTCCTGCTGGGCAGGCAACATTGGGATGATATCCTCTGGGAATGGAAATTAAATCACCATCTCTGACAATGGCTACCTGGTAAGGGTTATCTAGATCATCATATACACATTGCAATCCAAAAATATTTTTCATATTAAAATAGACATATACTTCCTCGCGTTTTTTTGCATGTTCATGAGGTGGCCAGGAGGTCCATCCTCCGGGACTACTTTCACATATACCCACCATTAAACGAGCACATTTAAAATCACTATCTATATACTTCCAGACATCCCTTTGGCTACTATTATTAAGACTTCCAGCAATAGCATGAGTTGCTGGATTTTTATCAATATCCTGAAAAGTTATATGAGAAAATTCGGCATCAATATCAGAGGGAGCACTATAATACATTATTACACTTCCTTCAGAATAAAGTTGTAAATTCTTCCCTCTTGGAACATATAGCATATCCTTAAAATTAGCAATTCCTTCCTTATTTTCACACTTGAACTGAATTACACCATCAATTATTACCAGACAAATCTCTTCCTCCTGAGAATCAAGAATTAACCCTTCTTTTAATTCAATTCTCTGTACCGATAGAAATTCTAATCCCAATTCCTGGGGAATTTTCCTCTGTAGTAGCTCTATTGACTTAAAATGCCTTCCTGCTTTCATATATAAATTCCTTCCTTTAATGAAATTAAATCTGTTAACATAATAACCCCTAATTTACAATTTATTGTGCTAATATCTAATATGTAAGTATTTAGAGGACTCTTTTAATCAATTGAATAATATTTATCAAAGATTAATATTATACAACAAAGAAAATATAATTAGATTTACTTGAATAAAAGATTTGGTACAAACATAGTAATTTGTTCAAAATATGTCACTAACATTAGCACTAAGAACATTGGTATTAGAAAAATTAATAATGGTTTAATAATATCGTTCATTTTAATACCTGATATTCCTAATCCTACAAATAATACCGTCCCTACCGGTGGAGTACATAAACCTATACATAAGTTTACTAACATCATTATTCCAAATTGTATTGGAGAAAGACCTAAATTTACTGCTATTGGCAAAAAGATAGGAGTAAAAATTAGAATTGCCGGAGACATATCCATAAAAGTCCCTACAATTAGAAGGATTATATTTATTATGAACAACAAAATATATCTATTGGGAGTAATAGATAAAAGTAGGTTGGCAACTAATTTAGGAATCTGTTCTAATGCTAATATATAAGCGAATGCAGTGGAAGTAGATATAAGAAACATTACTATTGCCGTAGTATAAACAGTTTTTAAGATGATTCCTGGCATATCTTTAATTTTTATTTCTTTATAAACAAAAAAACTAATTATAAAAGCATATACTGCACCAAAAACAGATGCTTCCGTAGCAGTAAAAATACCTCCCAAGATACCAACCACAATAACCACTACTAAAAAAAGACTTAATAAAGTTTCTTTTGTTATCTGGAGAGCTTCTTTAAAAGAAGGTGAGGGATGAGATGGATAATGTCTTTTTATGGAAATAAAATAACTTACTATTAAAAGCCCTATTCCAACAAGAATACCTGGGATAATACCCGCAGCAAATAATTTGGCTATTGAAATACCACCTGCTACAAAAGAATATAATATCATTGAATTACTTGGTGGTATTATTAGTCCTATAGTGGAAGAAGTACAAGTTACTGCAGCTGAAAAATTCTTATCATATCCTTCTTCATTCATTAAAGGTATTAATATTGATCCGATTGAAGAAGTATCTGCTACAGCAGAACCTGATATACCGGCAAAAAACATGCTGGCCAGAATATTTACAGCAGACAATCCTCCTCTAATTCTCCCAATAATTATATTACTAAAATTTACAATACGCCTAGCAATTCCTCCCTTCTCCATAATATTTCCCATAAGAATAAAAAAGGGAATACAGGTCAGTATAAAACTATTAACACCAGCAAACATCCTCTGAAATACCACTATTAAAGGAAGTTCAGCTAGATAAATTGCCAAAACTGAAGCAATCCCAAGAGAAAAAGAAACAGGTATTCCTAAAATTAGAAGTATAAAAAATGTTGAAATAAGTACAAAGCTAATCATTATCTTTTCCTTCTTTTATCGAACACATTAATGATGATTTATCTTTAGAAAAAATCATTTCCAATGAAATAAGAATTATTAATATAGCACTAATAGGAACAATAATCGAAATATTAGAAACTCTAATATTCATTTCTGGAATATTTTGTCTACTAGTAATAGAAACTAATTTTAGTCCCTGAAGAAACATTATAGAAGAGAAAAGAAGAATTAAAGAAGCACCAATTTTAGTAAGCCAAATTCTAAGAACTGGTGGTAATAATTCTATTATAAATTCAACTCCAACATGTTGCCTATTTCTTAAAACAATAGTACTACCAAGAAAAGAAATCCAAATTAGTGCATAACGACTGTAAGCATCAATCCAAAAAAATGATCTTCCAAATAGATAACGGCTTAATACAGCAACAAAAAGAAATATTGCCATAGTGGTTAATAAGATAATTAATAATATTTTAACAATAGATATGATGCCATCCAAAATTTTTGTAATCATTTCTAAGATAGTATCCCCTTATTAGATAAATCAGGGAAGAACGTTTAAATTTATTCTTCCCTGATTTACTAATTAACTATTATTTAACTGCTTGAATCTTTTCAATGTATCCTTCAAATTTTGGAGCAAGTTCTGCCTGTAAATGTTTTACTTTTTCAATAAAAGGTGTTTTGTCAGGTATTTCATTTATTTCCATAGTTTTACTAATTCTTTCAAGTGCTTCTTTTTCTTGTCTAGCCCATTCTTCTTTTACGAATTCTTGTGCTTCTTTACTTACTTTAAGGAAAATATCTTGGTGTTCTTTGCTAAGTTTGTTCCAGACATTAAGACTGATTACTAAATTATCTGGAATCATCATATGTTCATCTAATGAGAAATATTTCGCTACTTCACTATGCCTCATTCTATCAACACTGGGAGGATTATTTTCAGCTCCATCAATCACACCTGTTTGAATAGCAGTATATACTTCAGAAAAGGCCGTTGTTGTAGGGGATGCTCCAAAGGCTTCCATAGTCTTGATCATTATCTCGCTTCCCATAACTCTAATCTTAAGGCCTTTCAAATCATCAGGAGTATAAATGGGACGTACATTATTATAAAAACTTCTAGCTCCAGCATCAACCCAAAACAGTAATTTTAATCCGGCTTCTTCTGTATATCTGGCAATCTCTTTTCCAACTTCTCCTTCCAGAATACTCCAATAATGGTCCTTATCTCTAAATAAATAAGGTATACTGAATATATCTACCATAGGAACAAAATTACTTAACCAACCACAGGATGTTTTAGATAATTCTAATACACCAGATTGAACTTGCTCTATAGTCTCACCGAGATCACCAAGAACTGCATTAGGATATAAAGTTATTTTAATTTGGCCATTAGTTTCTTCTGCAATCCGATCAGCAAAAAATTTAAAACCTTTTTCACCAGGTGCAGTTTCTGGTTGATCAGATGAAAGTCTCATATTGATTACATTTTGTGCCACACCTACAGAACTGAAAAATATTAATAATGTTAGCAGGAAAGCAATATAAATAGAATATTTTTTCACTATATATTCCTCCTTTTGATTTCATATTACTTATTTTTCTTAATTTAAAAGATAGATATACAAATTAGAACTACCTACACTCATCACCTCCTATATCTATTTTGATTTTGATGCGTGTTTTAAATGACTTATTTTGTATGATTATTTTAACAAACTTAGAAGCAAATATCTCTAACTAAAACTTAAATATCCTTCAAATAGAATAGCATTACAATTTAATAAAAGTCAAAAATTTTTTCTTTTTTTACTTATAAGCAATAGAGAATCTTGCCAAAATAAGTTCTGACTTTACTACCTGTCACTGCGTATAAGCTAGAGAACGAAGGTTCTCCTAGAACTATATTGCTAGTATTTTTGGGGTATAAATGTGTGGAATTGCTAAATAGCCTTGAGTCGATGACATTAAGTATTTAATTTTAGAACAATATGAAAACAAATATCTGTTCGGGTAGAAATGGATGAGATTATCACGCCGGTATCTTAACTTCAGTTAAGCTACGGATTCTCAATAGAAATAGTCATTTGCAATGACTAAAGAAATTGGGATTCCGGTTTATAAGGTTAAAAAGTTTTCCTTATATAGTATATAGTATACTTATTAGGTTGGTTATATATTTGGAATGCTAAAGAAGAACAAGACGAGCAAATGCCCGTCTTGCAATAAAAAATTAAGGTATGCCAGGACATCTTCATGAATCCAGTTATAGATGGAAGCATAGCGAACCACTCCATATTCATCAACATCCATGCCTTCTTCCCAGGGTCAATACCATCCTTAGTTCTTCTACCCACCAGAATCATATCCAAATTATTTCTCTGAAAGAACCATTTTTGACCTTCATTCTGAACAATTTTAAACCAGATCGAGGCGACTTCGGCTTGCTGGAGAAATAAGAAAAGTTCATTTTTGGCTAACCATTTGAGGTCCTGGCCGGTATTGACAATTTCCAGATTCTCGGGAGCATTTTTATTTACCCAGTCAAGAACCTGCTGGTATTCCAAATTACAGCGCACCCAGAACAACCTTTCAATAGGAAGACCTTCACAGATATGTGCCAGGACTATGAAATCCTTCCCGCCACTCCAGTGAATGGCTACCTTTTTGCCTTGAATTTTTTTGGCAATTTTTTTCTTGGGTTTCTTTCCTCAATCTATCTATCCTTTTCCTTAATTCTTCATCTTCCTTTAATCTATCCCGAATTTTTTCCAATGCCTCCAACCAGGCATCCTGCTCTACTTTTTGTTTGACGTCTAAGATAGTATCAACCTCCTACCTATCTATTTAGTTTTAAAAATAATAAAAAGATTTTTTGGAACATAATAAATATCTAAATGTAATTAATATAATTAACAATCAGCAAAAATAGTCATCCTTAAAATAAGGAGAACAGAGCGAGATTGACAAGCGGATGAAAATAATTTTCTTATTTTCCAGATTACTAATGCCGCAACTTTTTTTTACCATAACATATTTTATAAATAATTTCAAGTTTTGCACTAAATGGGTTCATTTCAACAACTTGTGGGTATTTTCCCTTATCTCAAAAATTATAGAAATCAAATCAGGGAAAAGTTTAGTGGATTGCAGTGAGTCATTGGAATTATATAAAATATAAACAGGACGACCCGAATTTTCCTTGTTAACAAAATTCAACTTGTTAATAATAAATATTTATCCCTTTAATGTATAATTTAGAAGTATTTAGAGATTTAGCCTAGTTTGAAGCTGGAAGAGCCGGAGTCTCCGAAGAATATGTTCATCAAATAGACCATAATAAAGACTGTGGCCATCAATAGGACTGAGAGAGAACTGGCTATGCCAAAATTCCCTTCCGCTACAGTGTTATAAATCTGGACAGGCAAGGTTACCGTACGAGCAGAGTATAAAAGAATAGTGGTACTTAATTCCTGTAATAAAGTAGCAAAGGTTAGAATAGCACCGGAAATAATGCCTGGTAAAATCAAGGGTAGAGTTACCCTTCGGAAAGTATAAAACCAACTGGCACCACTTATGGTAGAAGATTCTTCCAGAGCCTCATCGAGCTGGGTCAAAGTTGCTACTACAGAACGAAAGACATAAGGAGTTCTTCTGACTATAAAGGCGATTATTATAATCAGAAAGGTACCAGATATATTAATAGGGTCAGAAGAAAAAGCTGACAATAAAGATACAGAGACCACAATACCAGGTAAGACAAAGGGAGTCATAATAGCAAAGTCGATTAGCATCCCTCCTCTGGGACGCCGCCTTTCGGTTATATAAGCAGCCAGGGTTCCTATTAAAGCGGTTAATAATGAAGCAGTTACTGCCAAAAAGAAAGAATTTTTAATAGTTTTTGAGGCAATCTGAGGTATAATTTTATAGTTATTCAGGGTAAATCCAACAGGTAAGAATCCAGTCCATTTTTCAAAAAAGGACATAATAAAAATGGTAATCTGGGGAGCTAGAGAAATAAGTAAGATTAATAAACAATATATTATAGCCACAGCTTTAATAAGAGGGTGTTTATGTAATTTGTATTCTGAGGTGGCAGTACTGATGGTCTCATATTCTCTAGCACTTACAATTTTTTTCTGGATTGCCAAAGCAATTATAACTATGGAAACACTGATAATAGCAATTGCTGAAGCTCCGTTTAAATCCCAAAAGCCGTGTACTCGGAAATGAATTAAAGTAGGTAATACATATTGATTTCCTCCTAAAACTGCTGGTATACCAAAATTACCAATAGATCTAATAAAAACAAGAATGGCTGCTGCTCCCAGACTGGGAAGAATCAAGGGGATGGTGATGGTACGCAGTATCCTACTATGCGTGGCTCCCATAATCATAGCACTTTCTTCTAACAAGGGATTAGAAGATCTGAAAGCTCCATAGCTTAACAAAAAGACAAATGGTAAATAGGTCAAGGACATGGTAAAGATTATGCCAAAAAGGCCATAGATAGGCGGTAAAGATAAACCAAATATACCCAGAACCTTATTAATCGCATAGCGTAATATCCCCTGCCGACCCAGCAAGATGACCCAGGAAAAGGCTCCTACAAAAGCGGGAGTAATAATAGGTAAAATTCCCAGAGCTAAAATTAATTTCTTAAAAGGCATTTCTACCCTGGCTACAAAGTAGCCCATAGGTACACCAATCAATAAAGTAAAGAATACAACGGCAAAACTAATGAGAAAAGAATTACGTAAACTCCGCTGATACATTGAGGAAGTGAAGAACCGCTCAAAATTAGCCAGAGTAAAATTTTCTAAAGCCAACTCCTGCCCTTTCAAGACAAAAGCCTTTCCAATACTGATAGCTAGCGGCCAAACTAAAAATATTACTAAAAATAGAAGGGGAATTAGCAAAATCAGGTAGGCAGTATAATCTTTCTTGACCTGGTCTATAATAAAGCTCTTCAATCTATTCATCACTGTCATCTTTATACCCTTCCTTATGGTCTATATTACCGGAAAATAAGAGTAGGTCCTCTTTTTTAAAATTTATTGCTACTTCATCACCTTCTTTTACTCCGGGTAATGCCCTTTCTCTATCTACTTCTATTAATTTACCTTTTTCGATTTGCAACAAACTAACCTCATAGCGAACTATCTTACCAAGATTCTGGATTACCTGTACTCTACCTTTAAAGGTACTTTCCTCATCTTTCTGGAGTATAATCATATTTTCTGGACGTGCACCGAGGATTATCTTATTATTCTTTTTTAAATCATCAGTTTTGATTTGCTCTTTTTGTAAATATAAATCTATTATTTTTTTATTATAGTCCAGCTTGATCTGATAATTATTACCCTGAATTTCTATTATTTCCGCCGGAAAAAAGTTCATCTTGCCAATAAAATTTGCCACAAAGATATTTTCTGGCTGGTGATATATTTGGTCTGAAATACCTATCTGTTCCACCAATCCATTATTCATAATAGCCATTCGGTCACCAATAGCCATAGCTTCTTCCTGGTCATGAGTAACATAAATGGTGGTGATATTAGTAGCTTTCTGAATGCGGCGAATCTCTGCCCTCATATGTCTTCTTAATTTAGCATCTAAACTGGCCAGTGGTTCATCTAATAATAATATTTCAGGGTCATAGACCAGAGCACGAGCAATAGCTATTCTCTGTTGTTGACCACCTGATAAGGCTGTGGGACTGGGATTTCTGCGTAATACATCTGGTAGCCCAACCAATTCCATTATAGCGGTGACCTTCTTCTTCACAATTTCTTCCGGTTGTTTTCGGACCCGCAAGCCATAAGCAACATTTTCAAAGACATTGAGATGGGGATACAGGGCAAAACTTTGAAAAACCATACCAATATTTCTGCGAAAGGGAGGAATGGAGGTAATATCTTTATCTCCATACAGTATTTTACCACTAGTTAATTTCTCTAACCCGGCGGTAATCCTGAGTAAGGTAGTTTTGCCACAACCACTGGGACCTAAAAGGCAGAACAATTCTCCTTGCTTAATCTCAAAGGATACCCCTTTTAATGCTACTACCTGTTCTTGCTTTCCGGCAAATTTCTTTACCACATTTTTATAAACTATATTTTTGACAGACATAATATCTTTCCTTATTATTCGTTACTACTTTGTTATTATCTTATTAGTATCTATAAACATAATTGAATTTTTTAGTTATGGTGTAGTAATGGTACTACTTTATTAAATCAATATTTCAATATAGTAGCTTGTATTAAAAATAGCTGCCCGATGTTCTTAAATATTCATATTTAAGAATAAATATTTAGATAACCGGGCAGCCATGTTAATTTTAATAGTAAACCTGGGAATTTAATAAAACCTTCCGGTAAATTCTTTTATTGAATTAGATCAGAAATTTTCATGGTTAATTCTTCTCTAATTCTTGCTGCTTCAATATCATCATACTCTATTAATTTAATCTCTGGTAAGAGGGGTAAAGCCCCCGGTCCAGGAACTTCTGGATGAACAGTACGGCGAGAACTGGTATTAAAAACAACTTCATAGGCTTCCTTAGAAGTTAAAAAGTCCATAAACAGTTTGGCATTTTCCGGATTAGGACCATTGGCAATAATACCACTGGCATCAAATCTTGCTCCCGTACCATCCTCAGGATAGATAGCTATTACCGGGCTACCAGCATCAATATGCTGAGCTATATTGTATTCACCGGTAACACCTATGGCAAATTCACCACGGGCTACCGATTCCGGTACCATACCAGAAGAGGCCACAAAGGTCGCATTGGCTATTACTTCCTTAATAAAGTCTAAACCATAAAGAGTATACATCTGATAGGCTTGAGCATAAGCTGAACCGGAGAGTGCCGGATTGGCCAGTATGATTTGTCCCTTATATTTGGGAAGAGCGAGGTCTTTCCAGGTTTTGGGATAATCCTCAGGAGTAAGAAGATTAGTATTAATCATAAAGGCCTGCAAAGGCATAGAAAATCCATAGTATTTAGGTACTTCTCTCTGATCTTTTAAATTGGCAGGAATCTGAGCGTCATTTTTGGTCTTATATGCCACAAAAAGATCAATATTTCCTTCAAATGCTTCTTTAGCGATTCCCACAATAACATCACCATTTGGTTTAGGTTGTTCGGCCATTAATCTGGTTAACAATTCTCCAGAGCCTGCTCTGATCATATCCACATTAATATTAGGATAATGTTTACTAAAAGCCTGTACTAGATTCTGACCTTCTTCCTGAGAGGCAGCCACCCATACTACCAGATTACCCTGCTGGGCAGTAACTGTACCAGTAAAGAGTACACCCAGCAATAGACAGATGATTAATAGAACTGATTGAAACTTTTTCATAATTTCTCCTCCTGTAAAAAATACTAACATTTCCCTACTCAATGTAATAAATTTAAGTTTCTTCAGAAAAAGTATAGCTATAAACACTTTTTATCTGAGCTATCACCTCCTGAAAATCATTTATTCCATTCTTTCCTACTAGATTATTCTGACCTTTTATGGGAAGTAAAATTATTTATAAGTAAAGCACTTTCTCTTTACTCTTTAATATTACTATATTTTTGTAATAAATTAAAGGTAAATTCCAATTCTGGTAAGGTGGTCAACTCTAGAGTTATTCCCTTTATATTATTTAATTTATTAATCTCCTCCCAGACAATTTTTATATCATCCCAGCTTTCCGGAGGCATATGCCGGCCTTCCTCTAAAGTCTCATAGGCATAAAGATGAATATAATTGATGTAGGGTTTAAGTTTTTCGATATATTCGGCAATTGTTAATTTCCCCTCCCGAATTAGAGGACTGGAGACAGCATGACCAGTATCAAAGGTAACATTGATTCCGGCATATTCTACCAGTTCAATTAATCTTTCTGGATCAGCAGTCCACCCCGCCTTTACATTCTCTAAACATAAACAACCATTGACATTAGCAACATATTCTCCTAATTTTTTTAGATGTTCCTGGCAGGTTTTCCAATTTAGAAACTCCACAGGAAGAGAGTTTGCTCCAATATGTATGGTAAATACAGTCTGAAAATTTTGCCTTAAGAGCCAGGGCTTTAAGATATCAATATACATCATTAGATACTGTAAGGAGGTTTGGGCATAAAAGTTATTTTTATGTCCGATTTCTACATCAGTGGTAGGTAAATGAATGGCATAATACATTTGTGGATATTGATTCAATCTATGAAAAACTCTCTCTATTCGATCAGGATTCAACGAAAGTCTTCTTTTATCCAGGTATAATTCTACCCCATAATAATTATGAGCACTGGCATATTGTAGAGTTTCTTGGAGAGTGGGAAATATTCGTGAAGTAAGAATAATGTTCTGCACAACTAGCCTCCTGTCCTGAGATTAATTTTGGAAAAATAAAAAAATAAATATAGTTTTATTATAACTTAAAACCACTCTACTTGAAAATAAAATATAGATAACTTAAATAAATAAGTAAATAGGTAAAAAGAGTGTATTGCTTTTTTATATGGCTGCATAATAGTGATCTAAGACGCGGGTAATACTATCATTTATTAATTCACGAGGAGTATTTTCTATTAATCCTTCTTTAACCCTCTGGTATTGAAGGGGCATAAATTGACTGAGAAGAGTTAGAGGAATTTTTTTCTGGTGCAAATTTTCTATTAATAGGTTTACCGCCTTTTTAATCTCCAAAACATTCCAGTAATATCTTACTCTATCCAGCAGACTATACTTTATCTTTAATCTTGTTTCCTGTTCAGCACCTTGATAGTATTCTTGCCAATATTGGGAGTCCTCCAGCATTTTTTCTTCTATAATCTCTATTAAATTAGATTGCTGGTAAGGTTTAGTGTAGAAAAGTTCTTTTTCTATATGCGCTAAGGCAAAAAGAGCTTCCCGGAAGGCAAAGGTAAGAGCGGGACCTACCTTTAGAATAGCAACTCCATCTATGACCATCTGCTTTAATAAATTTGCTGGTTGGTAGTCAGTAGAATGTGCTTCTATAGTAAGATTAGGATAATTTTTAATAATCTGAAAAATCTTCTGAACCTTATTTCTTTGATAGTTAAAGACTTGTTCGTTATTAAAACCTATTCCTATATTTACCACCACAGCAATAACTCTTTCCCAGGCATTCTGTAAATTATGAGCATAGAAAGCTTCTTTGCTTAAGTTAATGTCTCGTTGCAAAGTAAGGGCATTACTTATTTCCTCATTTTCTACTTCTGCTTTCTTTCCGCCAGGAGCAGGGACCTCAGTACCTATTACATAAACTGGGGGCATTGAATTAAGTACTGGATTATTGGCATATACTTTTTCTACTTCCTGACCCAGTCTTATCTGTCTTTGTACAATTATCTCTGGAGTAAGTTGCTCAATTTTTCCAGTAGCATCATCTCTCAAGGGCATACTGGTATCTAAGTGGAATTTTGAAAATCCGGCCAGGGCATACTCTCGCACCAGGGCACAAGCCTTCTCCATAGCCTCTGTTGACTTTTCACCTCTCCAGGGATTAGGACCCAGATGATCACCTCCTAAGAAGATTCTATCTAGAGGAAATCTTACTTTGTGAGCCAGGGAAAATACCAGGCGGGCAAAATCAAGAGGTCTCATTCCCGAATAACCACCAAACTGGTTAACCTGGTTACAGGTAGCTTCAATAAGAACATCCTGATTTTTAGCTAAAGCATACTGGAGAACAACTTCCAGTACATATTCATGGGCACTACAGACAGAACATATTCCTCTGGGAAGACCCCTTTTTTGATCCTTAATGATATTAATAAGTGGATGGTCCAGTTTATTCATTTTTCTTGTTTCTTGATAAATTCTTCCAGAATCAGCTTACTTATTTCTCCTTCCATAGGACCAAACTTTATGGTGTTGAGAGCGGCTGCAGCAGAAGCCTCTCTTCCACATTCTAATAAAGACTTACCTTCAGTTAAAGCACACAGGAAGGCAGCATCAAAACAATCTCCGGCCCCGGTAGGATCCACTTCCTTGATAGAAAAAGCAGGAATATTGATCTTATCTTCTCTGGAAAATATGGTGCAACCATTTTTACCTTTCTTTAATACAATCAATTCTATGGGTGTATTTCTGAATAATTCCTGGACTCCTTCTTCGATAAAATCCTGACCAGTTACCATATAAAGTTCTTCTATCCCCGGGAAAAGGACAGAACAGTACTGTAAAATTGGACCTAACACCTCCTGAACACTTTTATCTTTAAGCAGCTCTTTTCTAATATTAGGATCAAGACTTATTCGAGACCCTTTCTGATAAAAAGTTCCAGCATTTTTCAGGAGGGTGGCTCGAAAGTTTTCATTAATCATTAAGGAACACCCCATAAGATGAAAGTAATCAACGCGGGGAATAAGTTCAGCAGGAAGGTCTCTGACCTCGGTAGCAGCAGTCCCATCAATATGAAATAAGAATTTTCTTGACCCATCATTAAAATAAGTGACAAAAGCAACCCCAGTAGGTTTGTCACTCGAGATGGACACATTTTCACAGTTAACCCCATCCTGTCTTAACCGACTGAGCACTACTTCACCAAAATCGTCCTCCCCCACTCCTCCGATAATACCTGCTGAGTGATCTAACCTGGCTACAGTATCAGCAAAAATTGCTGGCGCACCACTGGGAAAAGGCCCTAAAAATTCTCCTTTTCTATTAAGGGGTATATTGGAATGTGGTCTCATTATTTCAACCAATAGCTCCCCCATAGTCCAAATTGTTGCCATCTTTAACCACCACTTATCTGATAATAGCAATATTGAAAAGGGATAATCTTTATTTTTTCTTCTTATTTTATTCTTCCCAGTCTCTTCATCATATCCTTGAGGAGTTCATAAGCTTCTTTGTACTCTACAAAGTACTGGTCATAGATTTTCTTCACTTCTTTATCGGGATAAACAGGAGTATTGAACTGTACCCAATCCTTAATTTTTTGATAAGAATCTAAAACTCCCGTACCTACCCCGGCCAGGAGGGCATCTCCATAAGGAGCCTCAACATCCTGTTTTAAGGTCTTGATGGGAAAGCCGGTAACATCAGAAAATATTTTTATCCATAAAGGAGATTTAGTCGCTCCTCCCACCATAATACAATCCTCAGCAAGCTTCAATCCACTCTCTAAACCAGCTTCAATATTATGGCGAAGAGAATAGGCTACTCCTTCCAGTATCGCTCTATAAAGGTGTATGCGGTTATGGTACAGGGTCAAGCCAATAATAGTACCTTTAGCCTCGGGATCCCAGATGGGTGAACGTTCCCCCATAAAATAGGGTAATAATAATAGCCCCTCAGAGCCAGGATTGATCTTCTCTGCCTCGGTGTCCAGAAGCTGATAGGCTGATATCTTTGATTCTCTTTCAGCTGCTAATTCCTTGTCTCCAAATTGATCACGGAACCATCTAATAATACCTCCGGCAGTAGCTGCCCCTCCAAAAGTGTAAATCATTCTATCATCATAAGCTACATAGGGGAAACTCACTAATTTGGGAGAAAGATGCTGACCCTGGTGTACTACCCCCCAACAGATCGAGGTTCCAGCCATTGCTACATGACTCTTCTCTTCCAGAACTCCTGCACTTAAAGAAGCCACAGGGGCATCAATTCCTCCAGCTACTACTGGTGTTCCACTAAGTAATCCACAATACCGGGAAGCCTCTGGCGTGATTTTCCCCACAATATCAGCCGACTTTACTATAGTTTGGGGTAATTTGGAGAGAGGAATGCCCAGTAGATTACCCATCTCCTCCGACCAGGTTCGCTTCTTTATATCAAAAATGCCTCCAATATTACCAGCAGAGGAAAGATCAATGATGTTTTCCCCGGTTAATTCATAGATGACATAATCCTTGGGAGTAATAAATTGAAAAGTCTTTTGCCAGATTTCTGGTTCATTTCTCTTAATCCACATCATTTTAGTAAAACCATAATAAGAATCAACGTAGTTGCCAGTAATATCAAACATTTTATTCTTATCTATATTATCTTTCACCCACTGGACTTCTTCTGTGGCTCGTCTATCCATCCAGATAAGACAGGGCCTCAATGGTTTCATAGACTGGTCTACAGGAATACCTGATCCTCCATAAAGCCCGCTCAGGGCAATGCCGGCAATCTCTGAACGGCTTACACCCGACTGCTCAATGGTCTTTTTTATAGTCTCAAAAGAGGCTTTAACCCATACCTCGGGCCATTGTTCTGCCCAGGTAGGTTTCATTTTGATAACATCATATTCAGAAAAAGCAGAGGCAATTATCTGACCGTCAGGACGAACCATTACCGTCTTAGTACCCTGGGTACCAATATCAGTTCCTAACAGATACTGTTTAGCCATTTTTATCTCCTTTTTTGTCCATATTTTTCCATATAGTTCTTATGGAGAACCTTGACCATCTCTTCGGGAATAGGCTGTGGTTCTCCTAAAATATTTGCCATTATTAAAATCTTAGCATTTTCCTCCAGGAAAATTGCTGCCTGTAAAGCTTCCCGAACATCCTTCCCTATAGTGAATGGTCCATGGTTTTTCATAATGATAGCTTTAGAATTTCCTATTTTACTGACAATCTCCCGGCCAATATCATCCTCACCTATTAATACCAATTTACCCAGGGGGATTCGGTCTCCAAAAAAGTCAGCCATAGCAGTAAGGCAAACCGGTATCTCCTTTCCTATCACAGCAAAGGTACTGGCATAAGTAGAGTGAGTGTGGATTACGGAATTAACTTCCGGCATGTGCTTATATACATAGAGATGGGTAGGCATATCTACAGAAGGCTTAAGATCACCTTCCAGAATATTACCTTCTAAATCCACCAGCACCAGGTTATGCGGTGACAAATCTTTATAGGAAACTCCACTCGGTTTAATTACTACAAGATTAGTTTGATTATCTCGAGCGCTAACATTTCCAGAAGTCCACATTACCAATTTATTTTCCCATAGACTCATGTGGGCTTCATATACTTCTTTTCTTAATTTTTCCAGCATAATCTTTTTAATCCCCAATTCATCTCTTTTTTATGGACTTAAAATTTACTAAACAATTTTTATTCTATTTTCTTAAATGTATTTTATTCTTGATTTTATCGGATACCGCAGAGCAAGAATCTCTGATAACCAATTCCGGCTGATAAACAAAACAGGGCTTCTTTTCTTTTCCTTCTATCATATCAACAATCAGGTGAGCCACATGCTTACCCATTACCTCTTTGGGGTGGTTAATAGTGGTTAATTTGATCTCGGTAGCTACTGCCAGATTAGAATTATCATAGCCTACTACGGAAATATCCCGTGGTATCTTCATATTTCTACGGCGAATGGCTTCAAGGACCTGGATAGCAATCTGGTCATTATAACAGACAATAGCAGTAGGGGGATCTTTTGTTTGTAATAAGTTCATAGTAAAATGGTAAGGAAAAGAAAACATCTCTTCAGTAGTATAATTACCTAAAAAATTTTTGTTAATAGTAACATTATATTCTTGAAGAGCAGAAAGAAAACCTTCTTGTCTTCTTACCCCCTGTAAATCATCAGCTAAAAATATTCCAGCTATCTTTCTATGGCCAAGCTTGAGAAGATGTTCCGTAGCCAAAAAACCACCCTTTACATCATCCATAATGATGTAGGCAGAATTTAAATCAGGATAAGCAGCATGCAAAAAGATATAAGGGATCTTTCTTCTATCCAATTCCTGATAATATTTCAAATTGATATTTAATCGGGCACTTTTAGTAGGCTCTACAATCACTCCATAGATATCCTGCTCTAAAATTCTTTTTAGACATTCTTCTTCTTTTTGTTTGTTATTTCCGGTACTGGCCAGGCTAAAAGAAAATCCTAACTCACACAGTGTTTCTTCAATACCTCTAATAATATATGGAAAGATATAATCAGAGATATAGGTAGTTAAAACTGCTATCCTTTGTTCTTTTTTACTGCCTCGGTAAGCACAGAAGGTTCCTTTACCCTGTTCTCTATAGATCCAGCCCTCGTTTTCCAGCTTACTAAAAGCATGCCGTACTGTATGCCGACTGATTTTAAACTGGCGCACTAATTCACTCTCAGAGGGTAATTTCTGTTTGGGTAGAATACTCCCACTTCGAATCATATCCTTCAAATATTCTTCTAATTGGTAATACTTCGGTATAAATCTATCAGTATCTGCCATAATTTTCATCTCCATCTACCTATTTTAACACGTTTTTGCTACTTCTACTTATTATCCACAGTTATAATCAAAAGGAATATTTTATTACTATTAAGCATCAGGAAAAGGGGTTCTCCTTGAGATAGGGCAAGTTACTGGGCAGATCGGAAGAGCACACGTCTGAACTCCAGTCACGAGATTCCATCTC